>USHU01000110.1 GCA_900554605.1 uncultured Actinomyces sp. | reverse complement strand
CACGACGAATGATGGCGGTTGCCCGCGAGGCTGGCGAAGACATCGTATTAGTCAAGAACAACACTGATGGCAAGGGTGCAGCATACGGTACTCACGAGAACTATCAGATCAGCCGCACCATCGATTTAGACGACCTTGTTCGAGGACTGACCCCCTTCTTCGTCACGCGTCCAGTGATCTGCGGAGCGGGGCGTGTAGGAATCGGACAGCGCAGTG
This sequence comes from uncultured Actinomyces sp., assembly GCA_900554605.1. Classification (GTDB taxonomy): domain Bacteria; phylum Actinomycetota; class Actinomycetes; order Actinomycetales; family Actinomycetaceae; genus Pauljensenia. The sequence continues at coordinate 4,321 of USHU01000110.1, read as the reverse complement.
AAGTCGCTGGCTTTCAGATTGCCCAACGCGCCGACTTCGTCGAAAACGAGGTTGGCCTTGAGACGACCTTTAACAGACCGATTATTAATACTCGCGACGAGGCCCACGCCAATCCCGCCTATTACAGGCGTCTTCACGTGATCGGTGGGGATGGGAATCAATTTGATTCGTCGATCTTCCTGCGCTTAGGAACGACCGCGCTGGTATTAAAAGCAATCGAGGTCGGCCTTGGGATGGAGTGGGATGCGCTTGCCCTCGATGATCCCGTTCAAGAGACATGGAATATCAGTCACGATCCGACCTTGACGTACAAAGCCAGTTGCGCAGGAGGTGCGCGCAGCGCGCTCGATATCCAAAAGATTTATCTTGAGCTTGTTCATGAGAACCTCACTCGCAAGGGAATTGGCTTGAGTGAAGATGAAGAACTTGTCATGCGCTACTGGGAGGACATTCTCAATCGCATGTCGAGTGAACTGTACAGCGTGGCAACAGAAGTCGAATGGGTGGGCAAGCATCAACTCCTTGATCGCCAACGAGCGCGTTTGGGGACTTCTTGGGATGATCCGAGGCTTGCTGCAATGGACCTGCAGTGGGCGGATTTGCGCCTGGATCGGTCACTGGTTGCCGCACTTGATCGAGCTGGGCGTGTCAAGCGGATGTTCACTGCCGAGCAGGTTGAACATGCAGCCGACTGGGCTCCCGAAAACACCCGCGCCTACCTACGTGGCTATGCTGTAAGAAATCTCCCCGCACTTACCGCGGCCTCGTGGACTTCACTATGTGAGCGCCGCGGCGATCATATGATTCGTAGGCCGCTGGTTGAAGCGGCCGGTGTCGACGCCACACTTTTGGCTGATCTTGAGCGCGGTACACTGATCCGTGCAGAAGAGGAGGAAAGATGAGTCTTTCACAGTTGTTCGCTGGAGGTAGCGGACACGAAGATGATGAGGCCGCGGGCCAGATCCACGCTTCGTCTTCCGCGCAGACTGATTCTCTGGATGCACTGCTTGATGAGATTGATACCGTTCTTGAAACTAATGCGGAATCATTCGTTCAAGGATTTGTCCAAAAGGGAGGACAGTGAGGTGAGGCACCGAGTCATCGGCATCGAGACGGAGTACGGACTAACCTGCGCGACGCGTTCAGGTGCACCTCCGACTCACGATGCTGATGCTGCCGCACGTTTGTTGTTCGCGCCGCTGGCCTTAAGCGGTCGCGCTCCCAATGTCTACCTGCGAAATGGCGGACGACTCTACCTTGATGTGGGGGCTCACCCCGAGTACGCGACAGCCGAATGCGATTCTTTCGAGGACCTTCTTGCCCAGCACCGCTGCGGTGATGAGTTACTCAACCAACTCAATGACCGAACCCGCGCAGAACTTGAGGGATTGGCAGATCCCGAAAGGATCTATTTGTTCCGTAACAATGTGGACTCCGCGGGGAACAGTTTCGGCTGCCATGAAAACTATCTTCTTCACCGTCGTCGTGACTTCCGGCAAGTCGCTCAAGGGCTGGTTGCCTTCTTTGTCACGCGGTTGGTGCTTGTGAGTGCTGGGCACCTGAGGCGTTCAGGCAGCAAACTCGCCTATTGCTTTTCACAACGCGCAGAGCAGATGTGGGAGGCTATCTCCTCAGCGACCACGCGAACTCGTCCAATCATCAATACGCGTGACGAGCCACTTGCCGATGCCGGCCAATACCGCAGGCTCCACGTCATTAGCGGCGACACGAACGTGTGCGAGGCGACGACATTCCTGAAAGTAGGAATGACTTCGCTGGTATTAGACGCGGTCGAAGACGGGATGAATCTGTCTGATCTTGAATTGGCGGATCCCATGCTCGCAATTCGTCAGATTAATCAAGACCTGTCGGCTCAAGTGAAGGTCCCGATGGCAAATGGCGGGGAGCTTTCTGCCCTCGACATCCAAGAGCGGATTCTTCAGCGCGTAATCGATGTCCTAGGAATTGATATCGGCGATTCTTCATGCGATACCTCAACCCGCCAAGTCATTGACCTATGGCAACGGGCACTTGCAGCCCTGCGCAGTGGTGACTGGTCGTCCGTTGATCGTGAACTTGATTTCGCCATCAAGTTCCGTCTGATCCAGGAGTATCTCAAGCGCAAACAGACCACGCTTGATGATCCGCGAGTTGCACGTTTGCTGTTGTCGTATCACGATATTGGCCCCAACGGGCTTCGTCGCGGATTGGAAAATAGCGGCCTCATGCGACGCCTGACCACGGATGATCACGTTCAACAAGCGTGCATTCAGGCACCGCGATCAACGCGTGCGCATCTTCGCTCTTCGATCATCAACGCTGCGGAGGCGGCGGGTGTTGAATTGGCGATTGACTGGGTGCGTGCTTCACGAATTGACGATCCCAGCCGCTACGTCCTGATGAATGATCCTTTCGCAACCGGATCTGAATCCGTTGATCAGTTCATCTCAGGTTTGCGTGCTCGAGACGAATTCCTTCCAGCATGAGTGAACACGTTCAGAGTTTGAGTTCTCGCCGCCAGCGTATGCGTGGCGGCCGTGGACAATCGCAGCGCCCGAGGCGACGGTGGCTCCTTGTAGTGATCGTGCTTTTTGTTGTGTGCGCAGTGGTTGCTTCTTCTGTGTGGTTTGTGGCGCACAGGAATGCTAGCTCCGTCTCGGGCGATGCTCCTCGTTCCGTCCTCGCCTCAGTTGAAGTCTCTGGACGCGTTGGTGCGACGCCCACGGTCAAGCTGAGTGAACCGCTTCAAATTGTCAGTACAAAACATGCGATTATTTCGCAGGGAGAAGGTCGCGCGATTACCGCGGGTTCCCCGGTTCTTTTATCGGTGACTGTCTTCGATGCGCGCACCGGTGAGCTGCTTTCCCCCAATGGGCGCCCACGCCTCGTCGTCGGTCGGGCCGACAATGACTCGCTGGGCGTTGATATGGCTCGTGAAGTAACGGGAAGAAGCGAAGGAAGCCGGCTCCTCATTGCTCGTCCTCTTTCGAGTTCTCCGGCCTTGGACGCGAGTACAACTCCGACGGCGCGCTCAAATACCGGCGAAGTCGTCGTTATCGATATCTTGCCGACCTTGGCCTCGGGACAAGCTTCCGCGCAGGTAAATGGAAGCGGTCCGCTTGAAGTCACGATGCGCGATGAAGGCCCTGTTATTACCCACGGTGATCAACTTCCTTCAGGCCCAACTGTCCAGCCGTTACTCACCGGTTCTGGCGGCCAGGTGCGCGCCGATGATGACATCGTCGTTCAGTATTTCGTCAGCGGGTGGAGCGATGGAATTGAACGCGAATCTACCTGGCGAACGGGTGTGCCTGAACGCGTCCGACTGAGCGAACTCATGCCTGGTCTTCGTCCACTTCTTATTGATCAGAAAGTCGGTTCTCGGCTAGCGATTACTTTGCCTCCTGATCAGGCGACCGGTGACGATACCTTGTGCATCATTATCGATATCCTTGCGACGGCACCGGCCTCATAGTGTGTTTTTCTTGGAGGACCCGAGGTTAAGTGTGAGAAACTACGAACATGCTCAGATGGCTTACTGCAGGTGAATCACACGGTCCCGCACTGGTTGCAACTCTTGAGGGCATGCCTTCAGGGGTTGAACTCACCACCCAGACTATTCGCGATGCCCTTGCTCGACGTCGTTTGGGTGCCGGACGCGGTGCGCGGCAGAAGTTTGAAGCCGATGAGGTGCGAATTCTTGGGGGAGTCCGCCACGGGCTGACAACTGGCGCGCCAATCGTCATTGAGATTGCGAATTCTGAGTGGCCGAAATGGGAAAAGGTCATGTCCGCCGATCCCGTCTCACCCGAGGATCTTCTCATCGACGCTGGCAAAGGCGATGAGCGAGAAGTTGCGCGAAACCGCGCGCTGACAAAACCGCGTCCCGGGCACGCTGATCTTCCCGGTGTCTTGTCGTACGATCTTGATGAGATTCGTCCAATTCTCGAGCGAGCGAGCGCACGCGAAACGGCTGCTCGCGTTGCTTTAGGAGCGTGCGTAGAAGCTTTTCTGCGCCAGCTTGCGAACATCGAATTGGTATCCCACGTGGTTGGCGTCGGGCCATGCGAAGCGAAGTCGAGTCGTCTTCCCGTGCCATCTGATGAAGAACATCTGAATGCCTCGCCGATGCGCGCACTCGACAAAGACGATGAATCCGAATTCTTGGCCTGTGTCGAGGAAACCCGAGCCGCTGGCGATACCGTTGGCGGAATTGTTGAAGTTGTGGCGTGGAACGTTCCGATCGGGGTAGGGACTCATGTCCAATCAGATCGCCGTCTTGATGCTCAGCTTGCTGCGGCACTCATGTCCATTCAATCTG
>USHU01000109.1 GCA_900554605.1 uncultured Actinomyces sp. | reverse complement strand
ACCGACGCTGCCCGCCGGATTGTTCCCGATCTTGCTCAGGAACTTGATGGCCTTGCTCGGGCGCGAGAAGGAATGCGCAGCGCGATTCAGCGCAGGCTCGCTCAAGAGCGCTACAATCTCGATTTGCTGGTGTCGCGTCCAATTTTCTTAGCTCCTGCTGCAACTCTGGAGCCACATCGGACTTTCATTGACTCCGCTCTCACGTCACTGCGCACTCAGGTCGAGCGTCGCTTGAATTCTGAGCGTCAGAGCATCCTCCAAGCCTCGGCAACCCTTCAGGCTCTCTCTCCTCAGGCGACTTTGGAACGCGGATACTCGATGCTGCGTCTTCCTTCAGGGGAGCTTGTCCGCGACGCTTCGCAAGTTCCTAAGGGAACTCTTGTGGAAGGAATCTTGGCACAGGGTCGTTTGGTTGCTCAGGTTGTCGGTTCAACGCCCGCGACCCGCGCACCTGATTCCCCACAGTAGCGTCCTCTTTCAGACTCAACTACCACCCATACTTGTCACTACCGGAGGTTCCCATGGCAGAAACAGCCCTTCCTGCACCCGAAACACTGTCCTACGAAGCGGCGCGTGATGAACTCGTTACGATCGTCAAGACGCTTGAAAGCGGACAAGCTCCTCTTGAAGACACTCTTGCGATGTGGGAGCGCGGCGAGGCCCTTGCAACGCGTTGCCGTTCCATCCTCGACGCGGCAACTCAGCGCATGCAAGCAGGAGCAGAATCACCCCAGTCCGACCAGTAGACTCCGGGTCCCGCAATCAGCTGGGAATGGTTAGACTTAAAGCGTCATCTGTTAGTGGAACCAGCCAAAGTGGTCTGGAAACAGGAGGAAATATGGACCTCGCAACCGACCCCCACATCCTCTCCATTGGAGAGGCACTGATGGATATTGTTGTCCCAGCGGACAGCCCCGTTCCTACTGCCGAAATCCCGGGTGGTTCACCCGCTAACGTCGCAATGACTCTTGGGCGTCTGGGCCGTAACGTCGGCCTGCAGACTTGGCTTGCACACGACGAACGTGGCGAGATTATTGAAGATCACTTCACGGCCTCGCACGTGGTTATTACCGAGGAATCCTTCGGCGCGGACCACACCCCAACTGCCCTAGCAAAGCTCAACGAAAAGGGCGCAGCGACCTACACCTTTGATCTGGATTGGTGCCCTCCAAGCCCGATCCGGGTTTCGACGCAGGCCCGAATCGTTCACTCCGGCTCCATTGCTGCAGTGATTGAACCGGGCGCACACGCCGTTTTGGATGCCATGGTCACTGCGCGCCAGCACGCCATCATCACCTATGACCCCAATGCTCGCCCCGCTCTCATGGGAACATCCGAAGAAGCATTGGCGACCGTCAATAAGTTCATCGGTATCTCCGATGTCGTCAAAGTTTCCGACGAAGACATCGCGTGGCTGACCAACGGTCGCGAGATCGACGATGTCGTGCGCGATTGGCTCACCGCAGGCCCCTCACTGATCGTTGTCACGAAGGGCAAGGAAGGCGCAGCAGCCTTCACCTCCAATGGCGTTCGCCGTTCTATCCCCGCCGGAGACGTCAAGGTCGAAGACACCGTTGGTGCAGGAGACTCCTTCATGGGCGGCCTGATCGATGCCCTGTGGTCACTCGGCCTGGTGGGTGCTATGTCGCGTCCTCCTCTGCGCGATTTGGATGCCGCAAAGGTCGACTTCATCTTGCAGCGCGCTGCAACCATCGGTGACATCACCGTCTCCCGCGCAGGCGCGAACCCGCCGTGGCTCTCAGAGCTCGCTGAGTTCCTCGCCTAAGAAAGGTCTCTGAGCGCAAAAGGCTGATTGGGGGGGCTTGAATCCACGCGATTCAAGCCCCCCAAGGTTATTTCAGCCGTAGCATCCAAGGATTTCCCTCAGTGATAACCGCGCCTGCGCATTTACCGCCCGGGAACCTCGCTGACCTTACTTCCCCATTCGCCTTTCGCGCTGCGCATAGGCGCGCAACGCGCGCAGGAAGTCGATCTTGCGAAAATCTGGCCAATAGGTTTCACAGAAGTAAAACTCAGAGTGCGCAGACTGCCAAATCATGAAGCCCGACAGTCTCTGCTCACCCGATGTACGGATCACCAAATCAGGGTCGGGTTGATCTCCCGTGTACAGATGCTCGGCAATATCAGAATCCTTCAATCGTGAAGCCAAATCTTCAAGGCTCTCCCCGCGCTGGCCCGCATCGCGGATCACCTCACGCACGGCCTCGACAATCTCATGACGTCCGCCGTAGCCGACCGCAATGTTGACGCTCAGCGCGCTGGTAGCGGGGCTTTCTTTCGCGGCCTCACGGAGAGAATCGGCAATGTCATCTGGGAGCAGGCGTAGATCCCCAACGATACGGAGGCGCCATTTTCCGGTTTGACTGAGTGCGCTTACGGTTTGCGAAATGATCGTCAGGAGTTCGGAAAGCTCATCGCTTTGACGCGAGAGATTATCAGTCGAAAGCATCCACAAAGTGACGATCTCGACGCCGACTTCTTCGGCCCACCCAAGAAACTCAGCGATTTTTCCCGCGCCGACTCGGTGTCCTTGGGATGCGGTGAAGCCGATCGACTTCGCCCAGCGCCGGTTTCCGTCAAGAATAACTCCGACGTGACGAGGGATTGGGCGCCCCGATAAAGATGCTCGTAAGCGCTTCTCATAGACGTCATAGAGCATGTTCCACTGTGACACTTTCAGTCCCTTCCGCGCGAAAGAGTGTCAATACTGTTTAAGGGTATCGCGATTCTCACTCCCCTTGCATATTCGTCCGTTGCCTTAAGTTCCCTCACACCTACTGCCACAAGCGATGATTTTTCTGCACAATTGGCGTACCCTACGGTGTAGTAAGTTACGCAAACGTAGGTAGAGTTTTCAGAGGAGGCAGCAATGAAAATCGCTTCCCTCAAACCCACTGAGTGGTTCCCCGGGCAGAAGATATCCGTCAAACCTCACTTAAGAGGATGGATCCACCTCGTCGCCGCGCCGCTCTCTTTGGCAGCATCTATTGTCCTCACCTGTCTCGCTCCCAGTGGGGCAACGAAGTGGGGTTCGGCGATCTACCTCACTGCCTCGCTGATCCTCTTCGGCATTTCAGCGCTCTACCACCGTTTCTACTGGTCGCCGCGATGGGAAATTGTCTGGAATCGCCTCGATCACTCCAACATCTTCCTGCTCATCGCCGGCACCTACACTCCCCTTTCGGTCGCAGTGCTCCCTCACGACCAAGCGGTCACGATCTTGTCAATCGTCTGGGGAGGCGCGCTGGCCGGAATCCTTCTCAATCTCTTTTGGCCGACCGCTCCAAGGTGGCTCGCAACGCTCATTTACGTTGCTTTGGGGTGGGTTGCTCTGTGGTACCTCCCCCAATTCTGGGCGCTCGCGGGACCGGCTGTGGTCTGGCTTCTCTTGGCCGGCGGAATCTTGTACACGATCGGCGCGATTGTCTACGCAACGAAGAAACCCGATCTATCACCTCGCTGGTTCGGGTTCCACGAGATCTTCCATACCTTCACGGTTCTTGCCTGGGCGTGCCATTGCACCGCCGTGTATTTGACAGTTTTGTAAATTTTCCACAGATAGCGCAAAATCCACATTTCCAGGCTGAAGGCTGCTAGGCTGGCAAGTCTATAGAATCAATGTGAAAGCCGACGCCCGTCGGCACATGTCGGAGGCATAAGTAATGGCTGATACCCAATGGCTGACTCAAGCTCAGTATGACAAGCTCCAGGCGGAGCTCACGGATCGTGTCGAGGTGCGTCGTCCTGAGATCGCTCGCCTGATCGACGCAGCTCGCCAAGAAGGCGATCTGCGCGAGAACGGCGGCTACCATGCCGCTCGTAACGAGCAGTCCCTCAACGAGACCCGTATCCAGGCACTCGAAGAAATGCTGCGCAACGCTGAGGTTGGCGAAACCCCCGCTGATGATGGAATCGTCGAACCCGGAATGGTTGTCACCGCTCTTGTTGCAGGCCGCGAGCAGAAGTTCCTCCTGGGTTCCCGCGATGCCGGCGGTGACCTCGGAGTGCAGGTTTTCTCTTCTCAGGCTCCTCTGGGCGCAGCAGTGATGGGACACCGCAAGGGCGATACCCTCACCTACGAGGCCCCCAATGGCCGCGAGATCACCGTTGAGATCTTGGATGCAACGCCTTTCGTTGGCTGAGTAAACCCAAACGCACTGTGGGGGCTCCGGAGTTGAACTCCGGAGCCCCCACGGTTTTACGCATTCAGTCAAAACGATGCGCGTTCAGCGTCAATCAGCCTCATGCGTCACTGTCTTCTTCATCCGTTTCAGTGCTCTGCTCGATTTCATCAGCGATACGCGTCCCCACGCTATCGCCAGGCTCTGCACTGCCAGCAGCCACCATGCGTTCGCTCAGTTCTTCGTTGACGGCGTAGGTGTGCGCATCGACTGCTTCCCCTGCGAGAAGGGGCAGATCTTCACCGTAGGAATGAGCAATCAACGCATCGAGCGTCCCCGGTGCCCCTCCTGGACGATCAAGCTTTGTCGCTAGGGCAGGCTCGGGATCGTGTCCGTGCAGGTAGAGCACAGTGGAGTTAATGAAGGCTGCGATC
>USHU01000108.1 GCA_900554605.1 uncultured Actinomyces sp. | reverse complement strand
ATCCATGTTTTCACCCGAGACCGGATATGCAGACTTGGCGGCAGCAGGCCAAGCTTTATCGCCCCTCGATGGCCGCTATCGCCTGCACACTCAGGAACTGACCCAGTACCTGTCCGAAGCCGCGCTCAACCGCACCCGCATCTACGTTGAGATCGAATGGATGATTGAGCTACTTCGCCGCGGAGTCATTGCCCACGCGCCCCTGCTCTCTGACGCTGAAGTTGACTATTTGCGCGCACTTCCGCGGGAATTCAACGCTGATTCCATTGCCGAACTCGCCCACATCGAAGCCGAAACCCGCCACGATGTCAAGGCAGTTGAGTACTACATCGACAATCGACTTGAGGAGGCGCGCTCCCTCTTTGGTCCGGATACGGTCCTTCCCCAGCTGCGTCCTCTGGTTCACATCTTCGCAACCTCCGAAGACATCAATAACCTTGCACACGCGCTGAACATTCAAGCCGCAATCCGCCAGGTCTGGTTGCCGCGCGCACGTGGACTTCTCGCGCGCTTGCTTGAGCTTGCCGAGGCCGGCGCTGAAATCCCCATGCTTGCGCGAACGCACGGTCAGCCGGCAACTCCGGTCACGATCGGTAAGGAATTGGCTGTCTTTGTCTACCGACTTTCCCGCCAAATTTCGCGCATCGAAGACACTGAGTACCTGGGGAAGATGAACGGTGCGACGGGCACCTGGGCAGCGCACCGCGTTGCTTTGCCCACTGTCCCCTGGCCGCTCCTCACGAAGGACTTTGTTGAGCGCCTCAGGCTGTCGTGGAATCCGCTGACAACTCAGATTGAGTCCCATGACTGGCAAAGCGAGCTCTACAGCGATATTTCGCGCTTTGGCCGCATCGCCCACAACCTTGCAACGGATTGCTGGACCTACATCTCCATGGGCTACTTCCACCAAAAGTTGGGTGCTCAGGGGTCCACGGGTTCTTCGACGATGCCTCACAAGGTCAATCCGATTCGCTTCGAGAATGCTGAAGCTAACTTTGAGATCGCCTCGTCTCTTCTTGAAACGCTTGCGGCAACCCTGGTGACCTCGCGACTTCAGCGTGATCTCACGGATTCGTCAACCCAGCGCAATATTGGCGTTGCTCTTGGCCATTCTCTTGTCGCAATCGACAATTTGACCCGCGGCCTTGAGGGTATTGAGTTGAACGCCCAGGTGATGTCCGCCGAGCTCGATGAGCATTGGGAAGTGATTTCCGAGGCCATTCAGCAGGTGATGCGGCTTGCTTCCCTTGAGGGACGTGAGGGGATGGAGAACCCTTATGAGCGCATGAAGGAGCTCACTCGCGGACACGATATCGACGCCACTCGCCTGCGCGATTTCGTTGAATCGCTGGATCTTCCTCAGGACGCGAAAGAACGGCTGATGGAACTGACTCCCGCGAGTTATACCGGGTATGCCCCGGACATGGTTGAGTGGATCAGCGCCGAGTAGAGTGGCTTCCCGCTCATTTAGGCGGGTGTCCATCCTCGATCGATAGCCGGGGCTCCGAGTCGTTCGAAGAGTTCTTCAGAGCGTACTTGGAGCGCAGAGTAGCCTAGGTCCTGCATATTGACTGTGTCTTCGCCGTTGACGCTCATGCGTCCTTGGATGCCAATTGGTGCAATTTCGGGGTTTTTCCACACGCTGCGCACCGCGGCCTCGAGGAGCTTTCGGGCAAATTCAACGCGATCATCATCTATAGGCTGCTTTGCTTCCATGTTGATCGAAAAGCTCACCATGGTCGGTTTGCCAAAACCTTCGTTGACCTGAACCTGGCAACTTGTGCACACCCATGGCTGCGCACTTTGTTCAAGCGTATCTTCAATCAAGGCTTGGAAACGCTCAGATCGCCCGCTTCGATCCGTCGGACGCAAGCGAGTGAGTGCTGCCCCCACCCCGAGGCTTGCCACGCCCAAAGCGGCAAGGCCGAGCCGGTTGGATACGCGAGGGAGTGAAATCTGCTCTGCTCGTTGCTGGACAATCCCAAGGATTCGCGCAATTGAACGATTCTGCGCCATCAGTTCCCCCCGTGAGAATTGTTGTCACCATCAGTTGCGGTGTCCTGCGATTGAGTAGATTCAAGGACATTAACCCTTGCCCAGACACTTCCATGCGGGTCATCGAGTTCTTGCCAAATGTCATAGATACGAACGCGCGTGGGTTCGCCATCATGGGGCAACATTTCTTGCAGTGCGCGGATTGCCTGTCCCACGCGGTCCCATCGCGTCACCTCTGACCTGCGCTCCAAACGGCCAACCGTCTCGGTGTAGGTCGACGAGGAGTGCGCATAGTAGAGGGGTTGCATGCGCGGTTGATTGAGGTTCCGACCAACCATTACCCGGTGATCGCGGATACGTGCGCCAGCTCCATCAGTCGATGGGACGACATCTTGATCGTGTGCAACATCCACCATGACGACATCGGAACGCAGACATGCCCGGTGTCCCGGCGATCCGAGCCCTAAAATCCCCTGGACATTGACCCCGACATCTTCTGGGGGCAAACTTCCCAGATTGACTGCAATGAGGCCGCCTTGCGAGTGGGCAACAATGATAATGGGCTCGCTTGCGTAGTCCGATGGATCAACGCCGTCTTCACTCATTGCCTGGTGAAGAGCGCGAATGATGCCCATTCGCATGGATGAGCTCAGCCCCAAAGCTTCGCGGATGTTGGTTTCCGTATCCGCGGGGTTAGGGGTCGATGGTGTATCAAAGTGGTTTGTCCCCGGGATCGACACCAACCAGCGCCGTTGCTCACCTTCGCCGACCCTGGTGATTTTGATCGATTGCCCGTACGTTCCCGCCCAGTACAGGTCATCAATGTCCGCAGCCATATCCTGAAGGGAGCGCGGAGCCCACAGGCGATGGGCCGAGGACTTGGGGTGTCCGGGATACTCGATGATATTCGACCCCATTTCAGAGTCAAAGTACTTGTCCGCGTGCGCGGCTCCACCCGTCATCTGTCCAAGGGATGTTCCCGCAATGAGCATCCCTGCCATCAGCGCCTCATAGCCATTGCGTGGTGTGACTTGAGCGAGGCGCTGGAGCTTCCCGCTTCGATCCCATCCCACGATCGCATCGAATGCGGCTGCCGCGTGAACGATGGCACCGGCTGTTCCGGCGATTGAGGCGAGCACACGTACGAAAAGAACATCAAGTCCGGGTTCGCGGAAGAAGATCGATTGAGATTGCTCCGATACTTCTTCGCCGAGGCGGTCAGATTGCATGCGCAGCCGGCTGCGGATATCCGTTGGGAGAAATCCCATTGCCGAGGCCGCACCAACCGCGAGCGCTGAAATGAGCTTGGGGGCAAGTGGGATCAGTTTTGCGCGCAGGTAGAAGGAGGAGAGGGAGTGCGGGGCGCGCCTGCGTGCGTAGTAGTTGCGATAGCGTCGCGTTTTCATGAGTCCCTCCTTCCCTTCACGATAGCCTAAACCCGCATGTGTGCAGGTGGGGATAGTTTGAGGTCATGCTACTGGATTCATACTCGTATCGACTGTTAGAATTTTCCAGAATGTTTCGCGCTTTTCCGCGAAATTTGGCAGTCCGTAGAAAGAAGACCTCCATGAAGCGTTCGTCATATCGTGTATTCGCACTGTGCAGTGTTCCCGTACTCGCCGGTGCGATTCTTGTCGGCGGCGGCAGTTTCCACAGTTCGCAGGCATCTACTGATATCCCGATTTCGGTCTCGGGTGAGGTCTACACTCCCGGAAGCGACATCGTGACTCTGCCCGCCGATGTTGATCCCGCACAGCCTGCCGCCCTTGTCTGCCGTGGAGCTTCTCCCAAGGACAGCTACGCTATTGGCTTCCAGGGCGTTCTCGATATGACCAATGTGTGGACGAATTACGAAGACATGGCTACCTATGGCCGCCTCACGAATGCCGCTGCTTTCAATCGTTTGGTCATCACTGGTGAGTGGACGACCAGCATGACCGTTGACACGAATGATGTCGATATCGACACTGCCGCTTACACGGTCGAGGCAGTACAGAAGCAGTTCGAGAGGGCCAATGCCGCAACTGGCGAGGCTTTCTCGAAGGCCATGCGCGTCCAGAGTGTTTCGGTCGTCAACGGAACCTTCTCTGCGACCTACCGCCTCATGCACCAAGATGCCAGCGGAAATTGGGTCGATGGAACCACTGCCGGCGCCTTGGAAGATGCGTCCATGCGTCCTAACAAGGTGTACTTCCCGAGCCTCGAAGGAAGCCTGACAGTTTCTCAAGCGCGTATGAATGCCTCCGCAAGCTCATCGATTCAGGCAACCTCTCCCAGCGTCACCGGTAGCCTAGATATTCCCGCTCTTGCCGGCGTTCCTTTCCTCGCTGGCATGCGCCCCGTGAACTTCACCAACGGTGTGGGTGCTCCTGTCACCATCGAGCTCAAGCAGCAACCCTCACTCACGGTCACCTACTCCTCCGATGATGCGGCACATGCGCTTCCCGCGGAGATCACCGCAATGGAGTACACACAAGAAGGCGCGATTGGATCTGCTCCCGTCACTGACTTGCCTCGCCCGGCAAAGACTGTTGTCGACACCGCTGATATCCAGTGGGATTGGAAGGCAAACGCGGGCATGACTCGCACCCAGTCCGCCTGCGGTGGCGTCACCTAC
>USHU01000107.1 GCA_900554605.1 uncultured Actinomyces sp. | reverse complement strand
AGTGACATTACGCGCGGCAGCGTCAAGTTCCGCAATTCCCGCATGCGGAGTCACCAGTGAGTAGATGGTTAAAACGGCAATCGCAATCATGATGATGGGCGTGAACACCCCGATCACATTCATAATCCGGTCAAAGTCCAGGAAAGCCGTAAGAATGACAAGCAGGGCACACAGTAAGCTGCCCGCCCATGTGGGCACTCCGAATTGCTGCTGGAGGTTCGCACCGGCCCCTGCCAGCATCACGAAGCCCATAGTGAAGGCAGAGAAGATCAGCACCACATCAATGACGCGACGCAACACCGGATGAGTGATGCGTTCGAAGACCTCGTCGTGATTATCTGAACGGAAGTACGAGCCAAGCTGCAGGGCAACGACGCCGAAAATCACGTTCAGCACACCCAAGGCTACGATTCCGATCAAACCCTTGGCGCCAAAAGCAAGGAAATATTGCAGGAGATCTTGGCCGCTGGCCAAACCTGCGCCGACTATCACTCCCACATACGCAAAAGCCACCGAGAGGTACTGTTTGGACACGCTTACTTCCCTTCGAGGAGCTGGATCGGCGGGCGGGGTGCGTTCACGTGGTTGATCGGGGCCTCGCAATCTGCGTAGCCCAAGCAGAAACCGGTGATCAGTTTGTAGTGCTGGGGAATCTCAAATTCCTGCTCAACTGTGCCGCGCCAAGCCGAGAGCACACCGATTGCACACGAGTCGACGCCGTGAGCTTTCGCTGAAAGAAAGAGTGTTTGCAGCATGAGACCGGCGTCCATTGCGCTCCATGGGAGCATGTTTTCGTGAACAAAAACGAAGCCCATGACGGGGGCGTTGAAAGCGGAGACGTTGCGGCGGTTCGCGTTGTCACGCCCCTCGTAGTCGCGGCGCTCAACGCCGTATGCTCCGTAGACCATTTTCGCGACCTCGACCTGAGGGGCTCGAAGCTCCTTCGGGTAAGGCTTCCAGACTGGGAAATCTCCATCGGGAAGTTCGCGCTTGAGTGCAGTTTTGATCGTTGCAAAGCGCTTGTGGTGCTGGATATCCAGGGTCTGGTCGAAACGTCGCACATATTCTTTGCGCAGGCGATCGGCGCGCTCCCCTGTTGCCAATGCAACGCGGAAGGCACGAGTGTTGGACCAGCTGGGGGCTGTTGTCGCGTCCTTGAGGATCGCGTCCAAGATGTCCTGCGGAATCTGCTGATCCGTGTATGCGCGGATTGAGCGGCGCGAGGCCGCAAGCGCGGAGAAGTCAGGGGCAGTGAAATTGGTAGCGTCGGTTGTCACTGTTCAAGCGTAGCGTGCTTGTGTCAGTTGGAGCCTGTTTCGATGCGAGTTCGTTCCGTTTGCTGCCTGTTTCGATGGGAGCTCGTTCCGTTTGCTGCCTGTCTCAATGCGCGCTCCGTCCACGCGATGCTCCCCGCGCATTCCCAGCCCTCTTTGTCACACGAAGTCGCGAAAAGACATGCGTTATAAGCCATGACATTTACCGACATCATGTGGCGGAAGCGGTGCCGAGCGCAGCTTCATGTGGCGGAAGCGCAACAGGCGTGGCGCAGGGCCGAACTGCATGTGGAGGGAGTGGAAACGAGCCGGCAGTCAGATCAGCTGGGCAGCGCCCTCCCGCATAATACACGAAGTCGTGAAAAGACACACGCTATAACGCATGACATTTACCGACTTCATGTAGAGGGAACGCCTAGGGAGTGGTGCCGAGCGCAGCTTCATGTGGAGGGAGCACCCAGTGCGCGGCGACTATTCGGCCAGCGCGGCCTCGAAAGCCTTGATGTCCTCTTCGGGGGTTCCCCACGAGGTACAAAAGCGCGCCAAGAGGCGACCATCAGGCAGGGTCTCCCAAATACCGTATTGCACCTTGCGCGAGAGACGCTCGTGTCCGGCCTGATCCAAAGCAACGAAGGTCAGATTCGTCGGCGAGTCCATCGTGACGACATATCCAGCGCGGATCAGAGCCTCGCGGATTCGCTTAGTGGCGGCAACGCCGGGAGCACCCAAAGTCAGGTAGAGGTCATCCTCAAACAAGGCCTCGAACTGGACACCCAAGAGACGCCCCTTCGCAAGCAGCGCACCGTGCTGCTTCATCTGCGTGACGAATTGGCGAATCGACCCACCGTCGGGGATGACGACAGCCTCGCCGAAAAGGGTTCCGCACTTGGTACCGCCGATGTAGAACACATCCGACAGACGCGCAAGGTCCGCGAGTGAGACATCATTTGCCGGAGAGGCCAGGGAATACGCTAAACGGGCGCCATCGACGAAAAGCTTCAAGCCGCGCTCGCGGCAAGCGGCAGAAATGTCCTCGAGCTCTTGAAGCGAGTACAGGGTCCCGTACTCAGTGGGCTGGGAAATGTAAACCAGCGCCGGGGCGATCATATGGTCACGCGCACCGTCGCCTTCCCACGCGTCGCAAACACGGGTGACGTTTGCGGCCGTGATCTTGCCTTCTTTCGCGGGAATGTCGAGGATCTTGTGGCCGCCGCGTTCAACGATTCCGGCCTCGTGCATGTTGATGTGTCCGGTGTGGGGCGCAATCACGCCCTGCCAGGGCAGGAGGATCGCATCGATGACGGTGGCGTTTGTTTGGGTTCCGCCGACGAGGAAGTGAACGTCCGCATTGGGCGCGTCGCAGGCCTTACGGATCAGGTCGCGTGCGCGCTCGCAGTGCTCGTCGGTACCGTAACCACCTGTTTGCTCCATGTTGGTGGCGACCAGGGCATCGATGACCTCTTGGCGCGCGCCCTCTTGATAGTCACTGGAGAAATTCGGGATTACAGCTGGATTAGTCATTGCACAATTATTGCACGCTTTTTACCTTAAGAATAACGCGCCGAGCACATACCACACCTATCATGGTGAAAAGGTAATGACGCCGCCAGACCGCTAAAGGACACTACGCATGCCACATGACAACAGTCCGCATCCCGCTTCGATCAACCGCGATTCCAAAGACTACTGGAACAAACGCGCGGCGACTTTTACCCGTTACGCGACCGAAGACTACGAACGCTGGCTTATGGATTTGCTCTCCCCCGCGATGGGCGAGACGATCTTGGACATGGGTTGCGCGACGGGCACACTTGCGCTTCCCCTTGCCAGGGCCGGCAACCACGTCCACGCCTGCGACTTTGCCGAGGCCATGCTGACTATCCTCGATCAGCGCGCCGCCGCCGAGAATCTTCCTATTACCTCACATCTGCTTGCCTGGGATGAGGACTGGAGTCGGGCCGGTTTGGGAGAGAACAGCGTCGATTGCGCTTTCGCCTCACGCTCCCTGATGAGCGATCACACTCTCAGCCGCATCTCAAAGCTTGACGCCACAGCGAGAGTCAAGGCCGCCGTAGTCGTCCCGAATAGCCTTCCACCGTCGTCGGATCCCAGGCTCTTGACCTACCTGGGTCGCAAAGCGAAACGCCCCAGTACCGTCCGCGAGGTCTTGCGCGCGCTGCGTTACCTCGGCCGCATTCCTGTCACTGCAACGACGAACACCTATCGGCCGATGCGCTTCAATTCCTTTGACGAGGCCAGGGCTGACCTGCGTCGTTTGGCACGCCCTGAGCCTTTCACTGCGCGTGAGCAACGTTTGTTCGATGCCTATGCACGCGATCATTTCATTGAGGTTCCAGCGGTGCAGCCTGCGAACGGTCTTTCTAACGATCACAGCGATTCGCCTCAGACACAGTGGGTTTTGAATTACCCGCTCCCCGTTGTCTGGACCTTCATTGGCTGGCGCACTGACGGAAGCGAGTGGGAGTAACAAGCGGGAATAAAGTTTTCCCCAAAGACATGTCTGTCTTTGGGGAAACAAAACTCGCGGAAACTTACCTCATGATCTGAGCGACAAGCTCTTGCAGATCCGGAATGACAGTCTGGACAAACCAGGGGTTCTTCTTCATCCAAATTTGGTTACGAGGCGATGGGTGCACGAGCGGGAAAAACGCGGGTAGGTAGTCGCGGTAGTCCTTGACGACCTGCGTGAGAGAGGCTGAAGATTTGAGCTGCAGATAGCGCTTTGTCGCGTAGGAGCCGACCAGAATAGTGAGCTTCAGATCGGGCATGAGCTCAAGCAGGCGCGGGTGCCACTTATCCGCGAAGTCCTTACGCGGGGGCAGGTCACCGCTCTTTCCGGTGCCCGGGAAGTAGAAGTCCATGGGGACAATGGCTAATTTCCCAGAGTTGTAGAAGGTATCGCGGTCAATTCCCATCCACTCACGCAGGCGGTCACCGCTGCGGTCGTTCCAGACGATGCCGCTTTCTTCAGCGACTCGGCCGGGAGCCTGACCGACGATCATGATCCGACACTCGGGGCCCGCGTAGAACAACGGATCGATACCACGCTTAGTGAATGAGGCATTTTCCGGATCCCTCCGGATTTCCTCTGCGATTGATTTAAACCTCGGATCAGTAATCTCTGGAGTCATATTTTCACTCTAGACCCGTTTCTATTCAGCCGCAGCGATCTCAACAAAGCTTGGTTCATTCAGCCAACGGCCGCTTCCACGTGCCAATAATGTCGGTGTCCGTAATGCCGATCGCGCTCATCAGGGCCAATGCGGTGACCGGACCAACGAAGACGAAGCCTCGGCGTTTGAGCTCGAGCGAAAGGGCGCGGGATTCTTCGGTCTGCGCG
>USHU01000106.1 GCA_900554605.1 uncultured Actinomyces sp. | reverse complement strand
CGCCGCGGCAGCCGTCGCACGAGGCCTGACCATGGCCACCCCGAAGATCGTCATCGCGGGCGGCACCGCGGGTGGCCTCGAAGGTGGAATCAAGGTCGGTGACGTCGCAGGCGCCATCTCCACCATCTACAACGACGCCGATGCCACCGTTTTTGGCTACGAACTTGGCCAGATCCCGCGCATGCCCGTGGACTACCACTCCTCACAGCGCGCGATCGACGCTCTTGCCAAGCTCGGCGAGGCGCAGCCCCACACCGTGCGCACGGGCCGCATCGTCACCGGCGATTCCTTTGCCTCCGAAAAGGTTGTTGCCCGCATTCGCGCAGGATTCCCCGACGCGCTTGCGGTCGATATGGAAACCTGCGGGATGGCGCAGGTGTGCTGGTCTAATGGCATCGACTGGATCTGCCTGCGCGCGATCTCGGATCTGACCGGGGAAGGCGCCGATGAGGACTTCCACATGAACGGTGAGACCGCCGCCTACCACTCTTTCGAGGCCGTGCGCGCATACCTCCCGCTCTTTTGCGCCTGAGAGGTGATGCCATGTCCTTTTCAGTCCTGATGGTCTGCACCGGCAACATTTGTCGCTCCGTGATGGCCGAGCAAATCCTTCGCGAGGTGGCCGCCAATAGCGGAGTCGACATTTGTGTTGATTCCGCGGGCATCAGCGATGAAGAACACGGGCATGGCATTGATTCTCGGGCTGCACGTGCACTGCGCGAGGGTGGGTATCGCGTGCCCTCGCATCGTGCTCGCCAGGTTCAGGCGGGGGAACTCCAGCGCTGGGATCTGATCCTTGCGATGACCTCCTCCCACCTTCGCGCCCTTGAACGGCTTGCGGGTGGTCCCGATCCGAAGATCCGCATGTTCCGTGATTTCGAGGAGGTTGCAGGCAAGCCGGCTCGCGGGGACAGTCGTGATGTGCCCGACCCCTGGTACGGTGATTATTCCGATTTCGAGGCCACGCGCGCGACCATCGAAAAGTGCACTCCCGCGATCCTTGAGTATGCCGTTGGGAGCTTGAATCGGTGAAGAAACGATTCACGCGCACGCGCGCGCTTCTCACGCTGTGCGTGGCGGCGGCCTCGGCAATGGGGATAGGGGGCTGCGGGCAAGCAGAACCCGAGATCACCCAGACGCCTACGTCGGAAGCGCCCCGCGGAATCGCGCTCGACTACACGGGGTTTGACCCGGAAAACTTCATTTCAGACCGGGTGCTGGACGATTCGACGACGATGACGGACGCGCAGATCGCTGCCTTCATTGCCGAAAAAGGCGAAGGGTGCCAAGCGGGTCGTGCGAATGATCAAAAAATCCCCTGCTTGAAGGATTTCTCAGTCGTCACTGAGAGCTATGCGGGCGATGAGTACTGTCCATGGGGATACCAGGGCGGTGAGGAAGAAAGCGCCGCGCAGATCATCGGGCAAGCCGCGCGTTCATGTGGAGTGAACCCGCAGGTTCTTCTGGTGACCCTCCAAAAAGAACAGGGCTTGATTTACGCCTCGGGCGGGGATTTTCAGTGGTTTAGCTACCCCAGCGCGATGGGGTACGCCTGTCCGGATAACAGTACCTGCGATCCCGATTACGCGGGTTTTCAACGGCAGGTCTACTATGCGGCGCGGCAATTTGCGATCTATCGGATTAGGCCTGAGCGTTATCGATTCCAGGCGGGGCAGCGGGTCGAGGCTCGCTATGCGCCCGCACAAGAGTGCACCACGACGCAGATTACTCCTGCTAACCGCGCAACTGCGAGCATGTATAACTACACGCCTTATGTGCCTAACAGGGGTGCGTTGAAAGGGCGTGGGGATGACTGCTCTGTCTATGGGAACGCAAACGTTTATGCATACATGCGGGCCTGGTTTCCACAATAATGTTGCAACTCAAGCAATGATGGGTGGCGCGGGTATACACTGACTCTGCTGAGCACGCCCGTGTTCGTGCGACAACGTTGTTGCAAAGGGGCTCGTCATGGAACCGTATGATATTCATAAAAAAACAGCGGATCCGCCGCAGGTCAAAACAAAGCCTCCGGGCTATGAACTTTTTGATGAATGCGCGGTTGGAATCGCACTCTTACCGGGACGAATCCATGCTGTTGTCATGGATCGCTCGGGACGCGTGCGCGAAGAACGTTCCCGCGCGATCACCAGTGACTCCGACAAAGTCGTCACCACCATCAATAAGCTAGGTGAAGAACTTGTCCAAAGCGCTGAACCATATGGGGCGATCAGGGGAATTGGCCTGAGTATCGACGGGAGAGTGACCCGTCAGCGCACCTGTGTTCTGGAAGCTTTGGACTGGGATCATTTCCCACTCCTCCAATACATCACCGTTGATGCGCGGCTTCCTCTATCAATCATTACAAACCTTGAAGGCTTGGCAACCTACGAAATCGCCTATGGGGTTGGGCGGAGGATGGATGATTTCCTTGTCGCTCAAATTGCAGAAAAGGTCGCTTTCGTTGAGGTCGAGGGCGGAAGGCTCATTACAGATCCCACCGGGAAATACGAACGAGTCCTCCACCTTCCTATCGCGGGGAGTAACGGAGTGTGCTCGCTGGGGCACGTGGGATGCGCCAGCGGCGCGCTGATCCCCTCGGCTGTTCTTGCCCGTGCTCGAGGCGCACGCCTCGACGAAGGGAAAGACGCCAGGCCGCGCGACATAGAAGAACTCATCACCATGGCCCGCACCGGAGACTTCGTCTGCCGGCGAGTTGTCATGGAATTCGCTCGCAACCTTGCGGTTTTCTTGCAAGGACTCAGCTACATTACGCAAAAGGAGCGCATTGTCCTTGACGGAAGCGGGGTGCGAATCCTCGCCTCGGACTGGGCGGTGCTCTTTGAAGATGAACTCTTCTCTTTTTCTTCAAATGGAGTTGTCGCTCCGACCGTCGTCCACCGCTCAAACGCAGACAGTCGTTGGGCGTGCGGTGCGGCAGCGCATCTGTTTGCAACCGTTGGAGGTCCCAGGAACCTGCGGGTGATCAACCGGAATGGGGATATTCAAGGCACTGAGGTCGTACACCACCAGCGCGAGCACTACGCCTCTCTAGTTGCCTTGTAACTGAGGCGTTGAGGGCCGGCAAATAATCACGGGACTGCGAGTAGCGCGCAGTCCCGTCATTGTGTGTCGTAGAGCCTCAGCTCAAACGACTACTGTGCCTGAACGACAGGCAGAACAGACCAGGGGAAGTTGATCCACAGATCGGTGTAGTGCCACACGTAGTCGGGATCGATGATTGACACCGGCTTCTTGTAGATCACCACGGAGCGTGCCTCAACCTTTGCGTGCGCCTGACCATCCAAGCTCAAACCGCGCTTTTCAATAAGCTCCATGACCTTCTTGAGGGTCTTACCCGAATCAGCAACGTCATCGACGACAAGGACCTTCTTGCCATCCATCGCGGAGACATCCATCAGCGGGGGAAGAACCTGCGGCTCATCCAAGGTTTCGCCCAGACCCGTGTAGAACTCCAGGTTCATGGTGCCGATTGCCTTCACACCCAGTGCATAGGAAAGCGCGCCGGCCGGAATCAGGCCGCCGCGCGCGATTGCAACAATAAGGTCGGGCATCCACCCGGAATTGACGATCTGCTGGGCAAGTTCGCGCGAAGCATCGCCAAACTGTTGCCAGCTCAGGTTTTCGCGGTTCTCACCGGTATTGGTAGTTGCGCCGTCGTCGAAGGGGGTGGAAGCAGTCATGCGATGAGTCCTTTGAATGGGATCAAAAAGATCGGGTGAATGGACATATGTTAACGCGTGCGCTTCTTGAGCGCACGTAGCTGGCGAGCGTACTGCCCACCCGGCTCACGCGCCTGCCCGTTAAAGGACCACTGGAAAATCCGCGAGGGATCGAAAGTGCGCGAACATGCGCCACAGGAAGTGACCCTTCGGGGCATGGAATACAGTTCCCGAGCAGCCCCACACACGGGGCACACTCCTCTCCACGCGGGCCGAGGCACAGGCAAGCCTCCTGAAAGACGCGCACGATCGGGCGAACCTAACTCGCGGGCTTTCGCCTGCCACACCTCGTCGTGATTGTGACTGGATCCCACAAGGGCGTGGGCGATCTCGTGGAGAATGACTCCGCGAACTGTGGGCGCATCATACAGGGTGGTCAGCGGCCCAGACAGGGTGATTTCCTTGCGGGAATGGATGCATGAACCTGCTCGCCTGCGCGCACGATCAAAACGAAAAGACCACTCACTCAAGCCGTGCTGGTTCATCAGCTCGCGCGCCATCTGTTGCGCGTCTTCACGTTCCACGCCTCCCCCTAGATGGCCTCGTGAAGGCGATCGATCGCGGCGAGCATGCGCTGCGGGGAAATCTTGCGTGCGGTTCCAAGTTCTTGAGCGAAGAGGGACACGCGCAATTCCTCGCGCATCCATAGGAGTTCTTCGAATGCGGCCTCGTGGCGCCCATCGAAGGGACGCGTATCCATGAGCTCGCGCAACTCCTCAACTTCCTCGTCAATCTGGGACAAGGCCGCGCGCGATTTCTCGTCGCGAGAAACATCCGCGGGCGAGCGCAGAGCCTTGCGCAGCCGCACGGATTGCGCCTGAATGTAGCGAGGAAGGTTGAGCAGTCGCTCCAGAGGTGTTGCGGCAATGAAACCGTCAAAAACCAGCGAGGACGCGATCGCCTGAACGTCACTGCGCAGGCTCGCATA
>USHU01000105.1 GCA_900554605.1 uncultured Actinomyces sp. | reverse complement strand
GGGTGGAAACAGGATTCGATCCGTCCTCATTTCCGCGTTGCAAGGCGAATCCTCGGCTCACAAGGGCTCGCGCGTTATCAATCGCACTGGAGAAAGAAGCAACGGCATCGGGGCCGAATTGAGCGCGAGCAAACTCGATTTCGTCCTCGCTCGCGCGCACAACATCGTCGGCGTCAAGAAGCATACGAGCCAGATCCAAGGTCGACTGGACCCTTTGCTGTTCCTGCGTGCCGACAACGGTCTTTCGGGTCTTGCGCTGCGAACGCGCGATGGCCGTGACGAGGATAATCGGGAGGAGAATCAAGAATAAGAGAAAGAGAAAAATAGAACCCAGCGGGAAGGCCGAACTATCGCTTGTGCTGGTAGACGAACGCGTAGCTGCACTTGTTGCCCTTGTCTTTGTTGTTGTGGATCCGCTGGACTGGGCGGTCTTCAAGCTCGAAGAGTAGGCCTGAATTGCCGAAACGACAGTGTCTGCATCAAGCGGATTTGCTTTCCCAAGCTCCGTCTTCGCGGCAGCGAAGGCGCTGACAACCGCGGAGTCAGCGATTCCCTTCTGATCGGTGTTTCCGCAGGTCGCTGCAACGCGCTGCTCTGTGGCGATCACAAGGACAAGAGAAGAATTCGACAAGCCGGATTTGGTTCCCGCGGCCTCGCACCACTTCACCGGAGCCTGATCAGAAAAGTCAGTAACCAAGACGACGTAGGCGTCCAGACCACCCGACTTAAGCGCGCTGAGACTTTGACTGGCAGACTTCGCCTGAGAATCAGACAGGAAGGAATGCGGGTCTGTGACAGTCGAGGTGATGGTCACGGGCGAATCGGCGTGCGCCATACCAATTGGCATACATACGAACGCAATCGCAGCAAAGAGCGCAATACACCGGGAGCGAAAACCATGGTAAAACATAGCCACTAGCTTACGACGATGCGGCGGCTGAGTGGAGAGCCATCTATGATGGTGGTTACGTCGTAAACCAAATGACAAAGGAAGGAGTGCGGAAATGCCCACTGGTAAGGTGAAGTTTTTTGATGCCGAGCGCGGTTTTGGCTTCATTACAGGAGAAGACGGTGAGCAGGTTTTCCTGCACTCGTCGGCTCTTCCTGAAGGAGTGATTCCTCGTCCCGGGACTCGTGTCGAGTATGGAATCGCTGATGGACGCAAAGGTCCGCAGGCCCTATCTGTTCGGGTAATCGCTGCGCCGCACTCTGTAGCGCGTGCACAGCGTCGTAAGCCTGAAGCAATGGTTTCCGTCGTCGAAGACTTGATTAAGCTGCTTGATGCCTCCTCGGAGTCTTTGCGCCGCGGCCACTACCCGGAAAATGCCGCAAAGATCGCGAAGGTCATGCGAGCCGTTGCAGAGGATTTTGATGCCTGAAAAGAACACTTCCGCTCATAACCGCGTGGATGCTCAACTAGCCCAAGCGGTTGATTTCGCGCGCGAAAACGCCCTCGAAATAGCGGGAGAATCTTCACTCGGCGAACATCTATCGTTTGAGATGAACGCAGAACGTCTGGGCACGCACTACTTTGCGTGCACGAACGCGGGTTATGTGGGGTGGCGTTGGTCCGTCACCGTGACGCGGGTTCCTCGTTCGCGCAAGATCACCGTTTGTGAAGTCGATCTGGTTCCTGGCGAGGGATCGCTTTTGGCTCCCGAATGGGTTCCCTGGGAAGAGCGCCTTCAGCCCGGTGACGTGAGTCGCGATGATGTCTTGCCCTATCGCGATGATGATGACCGTTTGGAGTCGGGTTTGGAAGACAGTGGAGAGTATCCAGATCTTCCCATTGATCGTGAACTCGGCTTAGGGCGCGTACGCGTGCTTTCTGCAAAAGGACACGATCAGGCTGCCCAACGCTGGTACGAATCAGAGCGAGGCCCCAAGCGCGGGCGTCGTCCGAAGCAGACCTGCTCGACCTGCGGCTTCTTGATGAAGATGGCCGGCTCGATGCGCCTAGCCTTCGGAGTATGTGCAAATGAATGGGCCCCGGATGATGGCTGCGTCGTCAGTTTGGATCACGCTTGCGGTGCGCACTCGGAAACAGATGTCCCCAATAACGGGACAGATTGGCCGGTTCGGCCCTCTCGCGTGAACGACTTTCTTGTCGAGTCTGAACGCATTGACGCTTAAACAACCTGAACTGGTTCTAAACAAGAACTATAAGCAGGTCAGAGCTTCAAATCAAAACTGGTCTCGCCAGGTGAAGAACGCTTCACTTTGAGGGTTTTTTCAGCGAAAATTTGGGGAGTGAGCACACAAGAAAAAGCGCCCACGAGCGCGAAGCCACTAAATTCCCTTGACGCTTTCTTCCACATTTCCGAACGTGGATCCACTGTTGGCCGTGAAATTCGAGGTGGCGTGGTCACCTTCTTCGCAATGGCCTACATCCTTGTTGTTAACCCTCTGATTCTTTCTGCTGCCCTGCCCGAGGGTAGCTCCATCACTGCCCCTGGAATTGCTGCCGGCACCGCTTTGGTTGCCGGCATCATGACTATTCTCATGGGTGTGGTCGCAAACTACCCGCTGGCTCTGGCCGCGGGCATGGGCTTGAACGCCATCGTTGCTTTCACACTTGTTCTGGGAGCAAAACTGACCTTCCAAGAGGCCATGGGCCTGATCTTCTGGGAAGGCATTCTCATTACGGTCTTGGTTCTGACAGGATTCCGCGAGGCCGTTTTCCGCGCGGTTCCCTACCAGCTCAAGACCGCGATCTCCGTTGGTATCGGCCTCTTCGTGTCCTTGGTTGGTCTGATTAATGCGGGTATTATCCGCGCAGGTTCAACCCCGGTTCAGCTTGGCATCAATGGCTCTCTCGATGGCTGGCCAACTCTGGTCTTCGTTTTCGGCTTGGTTGTCACCATCATCTTGTATGTCCGCAAGGTAAAGGGCGCAATGCTGATCGGCCTGCTCTCCTCGACCGTCTTGGCCGTCATCTTGCAGGCAATCCTTCACCTGCCCGCAAAGAGCGAGACCACTCCTACCGGCTGGGGACAAACTGGTCCCTTCCTGAGCGGTTCGCCCATCTCGATTCCTTCCTTCAACTCCCTGTTCCAGATTGACTTCATTGGGGCTTTTGGCAAGCTCGGTGCCGTCTCGGTGGTCCTGCTGATCTTCTCCCTGATGCTCGCGGAC
Organism: uncultured Actinomyces sp.; assembly: GCA_900554605.1. Lineage (GTDB taxonomy): Bacteria > Actinomycetota > Actinomycetes > Actinomycetales > Actinomycetaceae > Pauljensenia. The sequence continues at coordinate 1,540 of USHU01000105.1, read as the reverse complement.
TTCTTCGACACCATGGGAACCATGGTTGCCGTGGGCGCTGAAGGTGACCTCTTGGATAAGGGTGGAAACCCCCCTCACTCCAGCCGCATCCTCCTCATCGACTCTCTGGCTGCTGCTGCCGGTGGTCTGGGTGGCGTTTCCTCAAATACGTCCTACATTGAGTCGACCTCAGGTGTGGGTGAAGGTGCGCGTACGGGTCTGGCCTCGGTTGTCACCGGTGTCCTCTTCCTGCTGTCGACCTTCCTGTCGCCCCTCGTTCAGCTGGTTCCGACCGAGGCAGCTTCGACCGCACTGGTCTTCGTTGGCTTCTTGATGATGGCTCAGGTTCTGGAAGTCGATTGGAAGGACCCGGAGTTTGCGATCCCCGGATTCCTCACCATCGCCTTCATGCCTTTCGCCTACTCGATCTCCGCTGGTATCGGTGTCGGCTTCATCGCCTACACGATCATCCAGATTGCCGTTGGTAAGGCACGCAAGATTCATCCGCTGATGTGGCTGGCGTCGATTCTCTTCGTCATCTACTTCCTCTTGGGTCCGATCCAAGCGGCCCTGGGAGCCTGATCTAGATCCTTCCTCGCGTGGGGGTGAGATACGAGTGATCGTGTCTTGCCCCCACGTGTTTATTCCAAGAGATTTCTCCCTTGTGGCGTATTCTCAAATGAAGACGAAACGAAAGTAGGGGAGTTCGTGTCAACGACGTTTCAATCCATGCAATACCGAAGCTTTCGGCATTGGTTCATTGCCAATGCCCTTGCGGCTTCGGCTCAGTGGATGCAACGCGTTGCCCAGGACTGGCTGGTTCTCACGGTCCTGACCGATAATTCTTCGTTTCAAGTCGGTATCGTTACGGCCTTGCAGTTTCTGCCGCTCTTACTCTTTAGCCCTTACGCCGGTGTCGTCGTTGACCGTGTGGACCGCAAGACGATCATCCAGATCACTCAATGCTCTTTTGGAGTCTTCGGCCTTTTGCTGGGGATCATGGTCTTCACAGGGCATGCGAGCTTGTGGTTGGTCTACCTTCTTGCTTTCAGTGGGGGACTTGCTGCATCTTTCGATTCGCCGGCCCGTCAGGCTTTTGTTTCGGAGCTTGTGCCCGCAAGGTCGATCACCAATGCGGTCGCACTAAACTCTGTTGCCTTTAACTTTGCTCGCCTGATTGGTCCCGCGATCTCAGGCTTGATGATTGATTGGGTTGGCGAGGCCTGGGTTTTCTTCGTGAACACAGGAATCTTCCTTGTTGCGGCAATGTTTACGACCTCGATCCGTCATCGCGATTTGGTTCCGCGTCGGCCGGTTCCTCGCAAGAAGGGACAGTTGCGTGAGGGCTTGGTCTATCTCCGAGGCCGCCCGGACCTTTTGTTGATCATCCTCGTCGTTGGCGTTGCTTCGGCTCTGACCTTGAATCAGCAATTGACGACCGCTGTCATGGCGACAAGTGTGTTCCATAAGGGTGCGGGACAATACGGCATTTTGGGGACACTGATTGCGGTTGGTTCTTTGTCGGGTGCTCTCTTTGCTGCTAGGCGTAAGCTGCCTCGTT
>USHU01000104.1 GCA_900554605.1 uncultured Actinomyces sp. | reverse complement strand
AAGAGCCCCGGTGAGCGGATCTACGCGCCCGGCCTCGGTCAAAGTGATCTCAGGCGCTTGGAGATCTTCGGAGAACCCCTGAACAAGGGGAGCCCCTGAAGCTCGTGCAAGGGATTGGATGCCGAAGCAAATTCCAAAGGTCGGGAAATCACGCTTGAGGAGGACGGCGGCAAGAGCATCGATCCGTTCTTCTACGCGCAGGTGTTCGTCAGTCTTCTTCTCGTGCGGGTGCTCGAATCCGAAGGGAGAACCCGTGATGATCACGCCCGAGTACTGGTCAAGATCAATGTCGCTCACCGGGTGAGGTGATGCCTCATCGACAAGGGGAAGAGCGTGAAGATCAGGGTCGTCAAGACCGCCGATAGCCTTCATCGAGGCCAGTTCATCGCGCGCAAGAATGCCATCTGGACGGCAGACGGCCACCAAGAAGGGGCGGTGAGCTGGTTGAGAAGCGTTCATAGCGCCACGCTATCAGGGCAAGTGCTCGGCGTGCGCGAACAACGAAGAAGTTGGGACTGTGTAAACGGGTAAGAAAAAACCCGCAGCATCAAAAGATACTGCGGGAATCACGTCGGGGTGGCGGGATTTGAACCCACGGCCTCTTCGTCCCGAACGAAGCGCGCTACCAAGCTGCGCCACACCCCGTGACCGTATGAGTATAGCCGTCTGAAGCTACTGCGCCAAATTCAAATGCGCAGCGCGCGCCAAAAGGGCATAACCATCGTGGTTCAGCGGAGGGAAAGCCTCAATGATCAGTCGTGAATCGTCAGAATCGATACTTCGGGGCGCGTCGCAATCCGAACTTTGGCGTAGGGAGAGGTTCCAAGGCCGGCCGAAACATGCAACCACGAGCACTCATTCACTCCGGTTTCCCACACGTGCAATCCCTTGCCGAACTCGCGGGGAAGATCGCAATTCGTCACCAGCGAGGTCACGCCCGGAAGACCAATCTGGCCACCGTGTGTGTGCCCAGCGAGAATCAATTCGGTTCCCAAGTGAGTCATCGAATCGAGGATGCGCGTGTAGGGCGCATGAGTGACACCGATACGAATGGCATCGGGGCTGAGCCAACGCTGCGAGAGGCCGTTGATGGAATCACGATTAATATGCGGATCGTCGACGCCAAGGAGGGCAAGAGGCGCGGGAAGTACCTTGGGGAGGTCGGCCTCGGTGATCCTTTCGTTTTCCGCCTGAAGATACGCCGAGGCGTTGGAGAGGTCCGCCCACCCCATCGAGCGCAGGTGCGCAGCCAGTCCCGTCCACGGCAAGTCCACCGCGCGGTCCACCTTCGCCGATCCCCGAGGCCTGAGGTAGCGCGTCCAGCTCTTGCGCTTGGGGGAGTAGTAGTCATTTGAGCCGAAAACGAAGGCGCCGGGGAAGTCGGCAAAAATCTCATGTGCCTGAATAACCGCGCCAAGAGCATCGGGGCTTCCGAAGTTATCCCCGGTTGAAATGACGTAATCGAATTCCTCGGTATCGCGAACTTGCTGAAGGAAATCGATGAGGAATTCCTGGCCGGGGAAGAGGTGAAGATCCGAAAAGTGAAGCACCTTCGCCATGCGGGTCTGAGAACGCAGCATGGGGGTCGATAGTGCAGATAAAGGAACGTCGAAGTGACGGACTATGGGACGGCGTCGCTCGACGCTCCCCCAGGCGAGAGCAGCAGTACCGCCCAAAGCAAGGGCAGCTACGCCTCGGAAGGCGCTAGTGGCGAGGCGACGCGTACTCATAGGTCAGTCATCCCCTTCATCGTCATCATCCCCAGGCCCATTGCCTTCTCCCTGGTTCTGGGGAGCAGCGGGCGTGGCGCTGGGAGTAGGTGCTTGAGTTGCCCGCGTGACCGCCTGAGGCGCGCCAATGTTTGCATTCGGCATGGGCTTGTTGGGTGTTCCCTCTAGAGCCGTGCTCATGTACGGCGCCCAAATGTTTTGGCCAACGAAGGTTTCACCGAAGATCCGCGAGTAGTAGCGACCGTTAATGCGAACGTTTTGGACTGGGGTTGTCGAGGCGTTACCGTGGCCAACCCACGTTGCGGTGGTGAGTTCGGCGGTCGATCCGGTCAGCCAGGTGCTTGCCGAGTAGTCGGTCGTACCAGACTTAGCGGCGAATTGGCGTCCGCCCGACAATCGCGTAGCGGTGTAGTACTGGCTTGCCGACTTCGTCAGCGTTGTTGCGACCTTTTGGGCAACCTGCGAATCGATGACCTGCTTGCAGTTTGCAGAACCTTCCTTGAGGACGTTCTCTTGGCGGTCAGTGACCTTCGCGATCGAATAGGGCTGGCACATCTTGCCATCGTTGACGAAGGTCGCAAAAGCGCGGGCCATGGTCAGCGGCGAAGCAGAACCAGAACCCAAGATGTTACCGGGAACGGCCAAGATCGGTTCGCCGTTTCCGTCATCGATACCCATATCGGCCGCGACTTGGAAGATATTGCAGAAGTTGAGCTTGGAGGCCATGTTGACGAAGGAGTGGTTCACCGAAATGCCGGTTGCGCCGATGACATTGAAAGCACCGTCCTTGCCCGCCAAGTCGACAACGTTCCAGCTTTCAGTGTGGACGGGCTCGCCATCACACTTGAAAGACCCATTGGGGAAGTTGGTTCGCCCATCGATGGTTTCGTAGCCCGATCGACCCTCCTTATACCATTCGGCCAAGACAAAGACCTTGAAGGTTGAACCGACCTGGAATGAACCATCAGCCGAATAGTTCAACATAGTTTCGTCTTCACCCACGCCATACACGGTGTTTTGGGCCATGGCGACAACTTCGCCAGTCTGGGGAACCAGAGAGACCAAGGCATCGTCCAAACCGGAAGCATCGTTGGACGGAATGGTCTTCGTCAAAGATTCATAGGCTGCGTGTTGCTTCTTGGGATCCAGGGTCGTACGGATGGTCAGACCACCGGTCTTAAGCAGGCGCTCACGTTCAATGGAGGTCTTCCCAAAGGCCTCATCGGCGAGGAATTGGCGCACGGCATAGGAACAGAAGTAGGCGTTTTCATCTCCTGCACCCGAGCAGCCTTCACGGATTTGCGTGGGGTGAAGCATGTCGCTGACACTGACGGCCTTTGCTTCTGCTTCTTCTTGCTCGGTGATAATGCCCTGGTCAGCCATCACGGAAAGCACGGTATCGCGGCGTTCTTGCGCGGCCTCGGGATGCTGAAGCGGGTTGTACTGCACCGGGGACTGCACGAGGCCGGCGAGGAGCGCGGCCTCACCGATCGTCAGTTCGTTGGCGGACTTGGAGAAATAGAGCCGAGAGGCAGCCTCAACACCGTAGGTGATGGGGCCGAAGGGTGCGATGTTCAAGTAGCCAGTCAGGATCTGATCCTTATCCATCTGCTTTTCGACGGCAAGGGCGTACTTGATTTCACGAAGCTTACGTTCGGTGGTTTGCTCAGTTGCGGCCTCGACCTGGTCGGCATCGCCTTCCATGTAGCCCTTCTCGGCCAAGGCATTACGAACGTATTGCTGGGTAATGGTCGATGCGCCCTGCTTCCCGCCGTCATCACCGAGGTTATTGACCATTGCACGGGCAATACCGGTGGGGTCGACACCGTGGTGTTCGAAGAAGCGTCGGTCCTCAATGGCGACGATTGCCTTCTTCATGACGGGAGCGATTTTGTCCGAGGGGATAACAATGCGCTGCTTGTCGTAGAAACGGGCAATTACTTGGCCGTCCGTATCGAGCATGGTGGACTCGGTCGTGGGAGAGACGACTTGGATGTCGGTGGGGATCTCGTCGAAGATCTCCATCCCTGCCTTCGCTGTGATTGCGCCGGTTCCGACGGCCGGCACTAAGACGCCAGCACTGACCACGCCGACAAGCGCGGACGCGGCCAAAAATGACAGCAAAAGCGCTACCAGCTGTGCGGGTCGAACGAAGCGTGTATGCGACTGAGCCATAGGTACAGGATACGTGCCCGGCGCGGTGAAAGGCAGAGGAAGACGGGCAATGCCTTGAATACCAAGGACAAGGAGGCAATTGGATCGAGATAGTCCCAATTTCACTTATGTGAATTTCATGTGTAGTCTCTTAAAGGGAGGTCAATGTTGACCGCAGATGTGGAGAGGGTGGAATCAATGATTGATGACCACAGCTGGGTGGAGTATGCATTGTGTGCCGAAAAAGAGCCCGATGCACTATTCGTACAAGGGGCAGCGCAGAGGCAAGTTCGGATGCGTTGCATGGAATGTCCAGTTCGCCTCGAATGTCTTGCCGACGCGCTGCAATCGCGAATGACTTTCGGAGTGTGGGGAGGACTCACGGAACGCGAACGACGCATGATCTTGCGGGTGTACCCGAACGTTGATGATTGGTCGAAGTGGCTCAACTATTCTCCGGACCCCCTTGCCGCTGAGCTGCGTAAGCCTCGGGTCCCGCAGAGTTTGTCGATGAAGTCTATTCGAGCCTCAGCCAAGGTCCTCCGAGAAAGGCCCATCGCCGTGCCTGTTGGAGCATGAGGCCTTGGCGAACGTGTCGTAGGATAGCGCTATGACTACTTGGGAATATGCAACAATTCCGCTTCTGACTCACGCGACAAAGGCGATTCTTGACCAGTGGGGCGCCGATGGTTGGGAACTCGTCCAGGTTGTTCCCGGGCCGACTGGTTCGGATAGCTTGGTGGCGTACTTGAAGCGACCGAAGAACGACTGATCCCGCTCAATTAAGCGGACGATATAACGGTGGG
>USHU01000103.1 GCA_900554605.1 uncultured Actinomyces sp. | reverse complement strand
TGGCGCTTTCCTCTCAGCCTCAAGAGTGCCGCCTTGGCTCACGCGGCTGCTGCTCCGTTGAAGATGCGGCAGATGCTGCGCGCGCAGCAGAGATTATGGGGATTCCCTTCTATGTGTGGGATCTGGCTGAAGAGTTTGAGCAGACAGTAATCACCGATTTTGTTGAGCAATACGCGGCCGGTCACACCCCGAATCCCTGCGTGCGTTGCAATGAGTTTGTGAAGTTCAGAGAACTGGCGCAGCGCGCGCGAGCGCTCGGTTTTGACGCGGTCTGTACGGGACACTACGCGAGGATTGTTCAAGGGCCGAATGGGCCGCAGCTGCACCGAGGAATAGATGAAGCGAAGGACCAATCCTACGTTTTGGCAATTATGGGGCCGCAGGAACTGCCGCGCGTAATCTTCCCGCTGGGCGAAGCTCCTTCGAAAGCATGGGTCCGGTCAGAGGCTGAAAGAATGGGGCTGGGGGTTTCCAACAAGCCCGATTCCTACGATATCTGTTTCATTCCCGATGGAGATACCCAGGGCTTCCTCAAGTCTCATCTGGGCTCAAAACCTGGAGAAATTGTCGATACCGACGGGCAAGTCGTTGGTCGCCACGAAGGATACTGGAACTTCACGGTTGGTCAGCGTCGTGGCTTGAACTTGGGAAATCCCGCTGCAGATGGTCGGCCTCGGTATGTGGTGGAAACGCGACCCGAGACCAATCAGGTGATTGTCGGCGCTTCAGAACTCTTGTCTGTGGACCGTATGACCTGCTCGGATATCGTCTGGCTTGCAGGCGACGATCCGGGAGAGGTCGACGATACCGCGACACGTGCCTTTGGGGCATCGATTGGGGAGCGGAGCTTGGGCGAGGTCGATGAACGTGTGCTTACCGCGCAGATCCGTGCCCACGGTATGCCCAGCATTGTCACCACTCTTCAGCGCTTTGGAGAAGATGAAGGAAAGCTTGAACTCTGCCTTGCACTGCCAATTCGTGGCGTGGCAGCTGGGCAATCCATGGTGCTGTATCGGGGAACGCGCGTGATTGCCGAGGCAACAATTGAGCGTGCGCACCGTGGTGAGGGGAGCGCGGCCTCCTAAGAGAGGTTCAGGAATTCATTAGTGCGCAAGATGGGACTCGAACCCACACGTCAAAGACACTGGAACCTAAATCCAGCGCGTCTACCAATTCCGCCACTCGCGCAACGCTCCGAGTTTACCTTATCGACGGCGTGGGGCACTCGTCGAAAGCGCTACGCGAGCATAGGGCGTCTCTCGCGACTAAGCTCGTCGCTATGACTCAACTTCATGTAGGGGACAAGGCTCCCGATTTCATGCTCGAAACAACCCAAGGCACGCTTTCTTTGCAGGAGCTTTTAGATCGGGCTCGGGTCGGAGTCATTGTCTATTTCTATCCCAAAGCCTCGACACCTGGTTGCACGAAGGAAGCGTGTGATTTCAGGGATCACTTCAATTCTTTTAAGGCACAGGGGTACGAAGTGATCGGCGTCAGTGCCGATTCGATGAAGGCCCTTGAAAACTTTGCACAGAAGCAGTCTTTGAACTTTCCTTTGGCATCTGATCCGGACAAGACGATGCTTGCGCAGTGGGGAGCCTGGGGAGAAAAGAAGAACTACGGGAAGGTTTTCGTGGGCATTATCCGCTCAACAATCGTTCTTGACATCAGTGGCGTTGTTACGCATGCCCTCTATAACGTCAAGGCAACTGGCCATGTTGCACGCTTGCGCAGAGACCTCGGTCTTGATGACTAAGTAAAAATCGGGCCAAACCGCTTCGTCGTGGTTTGGCCCGATTTCTATTTGTGATGAGGGATGAATGACTGCGGAGCGCGGTGCGCCGTTGAACCCCACTCCGCAGCCGGCTCTTGTAGATGAGCTGCGAAGGTGAGCGTGTCGCGGTCACAGTGATGTTGCTTGGATCTCCGGATCGAACAGTGGGACCGGGGAAGGACGGCGTTCTTCGGCGGTTGCAAAGGATTCGGCAGCGCCAACGAGGGTGTGCAGGTCGTGGCCTTCGAGCATCCACTGTGCCGGGGTCGTCTGATCGAGGACCTCAAGGGGACGCTGGAACCAGGAAGCAGCAGTGAGCTGGTGAACCCGACCGCGCAGGCGACCGAGGACATCCGACATATCGTCAATGACGGAGTGATTGGCCATAAGCTGCCACGTGGGGTAGTACCAGATTGTTGAAGGTGATTGGACTGCAAGAATGCGATTGGTTCGCACAGCCTTGTTGATTCCTTGACGCGAAATTCCAAGCCAGGCAACGATGTCGGATGTGGTGCACACAGGGCCGACGAGTTCGTGAAGGCCTGGACGGGGATCGGTCATTGAACGGACCAGATGGGTGGCCTGCTCGACGATATCGGGAGTAATGACGGTACGGCGACGAGCACTTAACTGTTGTTCAATCGATGCGAGCAGATCCTTCTCTGAAGAAGTAAGACGACGCATGAGAGGCTCCGAGGGGGGTGAGTAGGGCTCAGATACACATGGAAGTACCTGGCCATTGGCGCCGCCTCGGCAATGGGTGCGCCATGAGGGACTTGAACCCCCAACCCGCTGATTAAGAGTCAGCTGCTCTGCCAGTTGAGCTAATGGCGCTTTGTCCTAAGGACAAGAAAGTAGATTACATACTCATGGCGCCATGCGCAAATCATGCTGAGGTCGAATTATGAGTACAAGGCTGTAGGCTAGGGGAGTGCAAGCAGTTGACATGGCGTCGGTCGATAGCCGAGTTTCCCGCGAAAATACGGTAACGCAGGACTACCTCAAAGCAATTTGGGGAGCTGAAGAAAACGGTGACGAAGGAATCACAATTCGTTCACTTGCCTCGCGTGTCGGAGTCGCGGTTTCGACTGCCTCGGAAAAAGTCAAGAGACTTGCGGCTGAGGGACTTGCCTTCCATGAACCCTATGGGAAAGTCACTTTGACCGAGGAGGGTCGCCGGCAAGCCCTCGAAGTTGTGCGCCGTCATCGCCTTCTTGAAACTTATCTGCACGATGCTTTGGGCTTTGAATGGGATGAAGTCCATGAAGAAGCCGAAATCCTTGAGCATGCGGTCTCCGACCGTCTTCTGAATCGGATTGATGAGCGCCTGGGGTATCCCACGCGCGACCCTCACGGTGATCCGATTCCCACGGCTGATGGGCATGTGTGCATTCTTGCGCTTACGCCTTTGCGTGATATTCCGTTTCATCGTCGGATGCGAATCGCTCGATTTAGCGATAGTGATGCACGTGCTCTTCGTTCCCTCGAATCTAAAGGATTACGACTTGACACCGTGGTGGTTGTCAATGAACGAATGGATGCTCAAACGATGAAAATCATCGTTCAAGCAGAAGAAAAAGAACGACTCCTTGAGCTTAACGCCCAAGAAGTCGCCCTTGTGTTTGTCACAAGCGTGGAGGAATAGGAAGCAACCTACTGAAGCGAGACCATCTGGGGCGGAACTTCCTCGCCGTAACCCAAAGCAACCACGGCCTCGCGAAGCTTCTCAATCGCAGCGTCGAGTTCTTCTGAGCTTGCTGGGGCAGCGTTGCTTAAAAGGACGTCGCTCTCGGTGCGCAGAGGAATGACGTGCAGGTGGGTATGAGGAACTTCAAAACCGGCAATGACAAGACCGGATCGCTCGACACCAAAGGCGCGCTCTTGTGCCCGACCAATAATCTGTGCAACTTCCATCAAGTGGGTGCACACCTGCGCATCTAATTGCGTCCATGAAGGAACGGGATCGCGTGGAACGACAAGGACATGCCCTGGACTGGTCGGCTCGATGGTCGCGAACGCAACGCAGGAATCGTCGGCCCAGACGAAACGCCCAGAGAACTCACCTGAAATAATTTTTTCAAAAACGGTACTCATGTCTCTATTGTCGAACGACGCAAGGGTTTTGCCTAGTGGAATAAACAGGCAAATTTGCGCCAATGCACTACCCTAGATACGGCATAGAACAAGCCTGAAGACGCTGTGTTTTCAGGGTAGATGGAGGCAAGGATGAGCGAGATCTCAACAGGGGAGCCCGATTTCCGCTACACGGCGCAATTGGCCGGAGAAATCGAAAACAAGTGGCAGGACCTATGGGACGAACGTGGGACCTTCTACGCGGATAACCCCGAGGGAGATCTTGCAGGCGAGCTAGCCGAGCGTCAGCCCTTCTTCCTTCTCGACATGTTCCCCTACCCCTCAGGCAAGGGCCTGCATGTTGGCCACCCGCTGGGATACATCGCAACTGACACCGTTGCGCGTTTCCATCGCATGCAAGGCGAGAACGTTTTGTACACCATGGGCTACGACGCTTTCGGCCTTCCCGCGGAGCAGTACGCCGTTCAGACCGGCCAGCACCCGCGCGTGACGACCGAAGAAAACATTGCGAACATGCGTCGTCAGCTGCGTCGTCTGGGGCTCTCGCACGACCGCCGTCGTTCGTTTGCAACGACCGATGTGGACTACGTGCACTGGACCCAGTGGATTTTCCTTCAAGTGTTCAATTCATGGTTTGATCCGCAGGCACCGCGCCGCGATGGACGAGGCCTGGGTGCTGCGCGTCCGATCACTGAATTGATTGCGCAGTTTGCTTCTGGAGCGCGTGAGCTTCCCTCCGAGATCGCGCAGGGACGCACGTGGGATGAATTGAATTCACGTGAGCGCGCGCAGATCATCGATTCCTACCGCCTCGCCTATATCTCCGAGGCGCCTGTGAACTGGTGCCCGGGATTGGGAACCGTTCTGGCCAACGAAGAAGTGACGGCGGATGGCCGTTCCGAGCGCGGTA
>USHU01000102.1 GCA_900554605.1 uncultured Actinomyces sp. | reverse complement strand
AATTTGCTGGGCAGGTTGTTTGACCAAATATTGCGGTAGAACGCATCTTGGTCTTGGTGGCCAGTCCAGCCTTCGAACTCGACGATCTGGGGGTAGCCCAAGACAACATTCGGGTTCCAGTTATCCTTATTCGCGTTGTCGACAAAGCGGATGACCTGGGAGTTCAAGCCCTTGTTGGTTGCGCCACCGTAGTGCTCGTCATTCGACCAGTGCGACCACAGGGAGTGCCTCTCGAAGCGGTCTGCCCATTCGGATCCGACTTCCCATCCCATCTTGTTGAGTTCGTTGCCCAAGCGGTCGGCTTGCCAGCCCGAACCGTAGTAGACATCGATGTAGATCCAGCGGAAATTCGGGTACTTGCTTAAGGGGAATTGATTGCGCAGTTCCTGGAATCGATTAACAGCGCCACCGTTGCCCAAATCGTCACGCTGATTGACGTAGTAGGACTGGTTGAGCCAGTTCCATCCGCGACCACCGGTGAAGGGAAGAGAACGGAAAGAGTTTGCTTCCGGGTAGGCCTCGGTTGTATTGACGTGAACGCCGTAGATCGCATTGACATCCTTCGTGCTGGTGAAGAGAGTGCCGAAGTCTGCCTCGCCACCGGCGCGAGTGTTGATGTTACCGCCGTAGTCCATGTGGCCCGAGTCGTGCCCTTCAGAGGCATAGCCCTTGACCATGACACGCTGTCCCAAGCCGTCAGTCGCAAGGCTCACGCGCTTGACGTCATCGGCGATCTGGAGGAAGGGATGCGTTGCGGCCGAACCGAAATCGAAGGGAATGTGGGTGACAACCCACTTATGATTGTCGGCTGCGCCAGTGATCTCAGGAGTGATATCCGCATAGGCAACTGCGGCATCTTGCCAATCAACACTGCCCGATGAATTCGCGTCTCCTGTGAAGACAAGTGTCGTATAGGGGCGTTCTTCGTCCCCAATCGCATCCGTCGCGGCCTCGGAACGGTAGGTCCACTGACCGTTTTGTGCGATCAGAGTCTTGACGCCGTTTTGTTCAATGACCTGGCGCTTCCACCTGGAATTCCAATTGTTTTCATAGCCGTGGGGCTGATCGTAGGTCGCGTTGGTCTCCATCCCGACGGCGACCTTATTGGTATTGACCATGAGGTAGGCGCTGGGTTGTTCGTAGTAATCAATGGGCGTCGAGGCGGTGATGCTGGCAAAAGTATCGTCAACACCCGCATAGGAGTCGCCATTGGCCGCGCCTCGGGATACTCCCGTGATGCCGCATGCGTATGCTCCGCCTTGGTCTGCATTGACTGAGACGAGGCCGTGGCCGGGAATTTCCACCGTGTGCGCGCCGTTCATCTCAGTGATGCGGAAAGTCAGAGTCGGTCGTTTTGCCCCCTCTGTTCCTTGGGAGCGGGAGGTAATTTCCTGTACCTCGATCTCGGCTTTCATCGTGATCTCGCTGCCGACGAAAGTTACCGTGTAGGCAACTTTCTGGTCGGAAACGCGCTGAGCTTCAACAGTATCGACGGTGTATTGGTTTCCGTCGATCGTGACCTGGTGAAGCGTTTCCGCGCGGCCGCCAACGGGGTTTCCCGCGAAGGTATATCCGGTGACCTGTGGGAATTCGTGCGAGACCGTTGCACGAAGTTGTCCCGCACTAATGGTCGTTGGGGCGTTGAGAATAACAGGGGTATCTGTTGCACCTTCACTAGCATGTGCAACTGCTGATCCCGGAAGGGACAAGGCGAGTGCCCCAAGGATGGCCAGGGGTCGCCAAAAGACGCGTTTGTCTATCATCGTGTCGGGCTCCTTTGCCTAGACGTGACTCATCTATCTTCCAGCGAACATTCATCAAATGCAAGGAGTTTTTGAGTTCTTTTCTTCCACAGGTCACGCACAGCTTGTCCATAATCCCTACAGAATCCGCCAGTGGATTCTGTAGCCATGAACACGAACAACCTTCCCCAGCCGGCCGCCCCTTCGGCCGATGACCTTGCACGCACCCTCGCTGCTCGCCAGCAGGCAGCCACCGCCCAGACTCAGGCCTCCAGCACGGAAGGTTCCTCGGCCTCGGCGCACCGCACTAAGCCGACTCGTACCCGCCCCATGAAGCGTCGTCGCAAGGGACTACGCAACGGAATCATTGCGGGTGCAACCGCCATCACGCTGGCCCTGGGAGGCACCACCGCATGGGCCCTCAACCGCTACGTGATCGACCACGTTGAAGTCACCAGCGCTTCGTCGTACGAGGCCGCCCAGGGCAACGCGCAGACAACTTCTCTGAATACAGATAGCGCAACGATCACCTCGGATACCTACACGAACGGAAACACCAAGATCTCCGTCAAGCAGGTCCAAAACAACGGCGTCACCTACTACGTCGCGGATGTTGAGCTCTCCGACGCGACTGCTCTGCGTTCCGCTTTCGCGAACGATCAGTTCGGTGCGAACATCACGGACCTGGTGTCCTCAATCGCAACGGATAACAACGCCGTCTTCGCTATTAACGGCGACTACTACGGTTTCCGCTCAACCGGCATCGTGATCCGAAACGGAACGATCTACCGCGATAGCGGCGCTCGTCAGGGCCTGGCCATCTACAAGGACGGCACCATGAAGGTCTACGACGAGACTTCGACCAACGCTCAAACCCTGGTCAACGAGGGCGTGTGGCAGACTCTCTCCTTCGGTCCGGCTCTTTTGCAGGACGGCCAGGTGATCAGCGGAATCGACAACCTGGAGATCGATACCAACTTCGGTAACCACTCCATCCAGGGCAATCAGCCGCGAACCGCGATCGGAATCATCGACGACAACCACTTTGTCTTCGTCGTTGTGGATGGACGTTCTCGCACGTCAAGTGGCGTAACGATGAGCGGCCTGGCCGAAATCATGCAGAGCCTGGGCGCAAAGACCGCCTACAACTTGGACGGCGGCGGCTCTTCTGAAATGTGGTTCAACGGCCAAGTCGTCAACAACCCCTCTAACGGTGGCGAACGCGCTACCTCCGACATCATCTACATCACGAAGGGAGCTTGAGCCATGTACGTGTTAATTCCTGCTTACCAACCGGATGCACGGTTGCCGCGTCTCATCCTTGAACTGCACCGAGCTGATTCAGCAATGCGCATTGTTGTGGTCGATGATGGTTCCGGCGAAGAATACCGGGAGATCTTCGATGCCTCGCGTACTGCAGGCGCCCACGTCATCTCCTACGAAGGTAACCGCGGTAAGGGCTACGCACTTCGAGCTGGTTTCACCTACATTTATGACCGCGCCCAAAGCCTTGGAATCAATGACTGCGTTGTGACTGCAGATGCCGATGGCCAACACACACTGGTGGATATCTTCCGCGTGGGCCAGGCCTGCGCGACATCCAATCAGAGTGTGCTGGGCGTCCGCGAGTTCGTCGGTCATGTTCCGGCGCGTTCGAGGATTGGAAATAGTGCGACCTCTGGGCTCTTTTGGCTTGCAACCGGCTGGAAGCTCAAGGACACCCAGACTGGACTCCGTGCCTTCCCGATTGATCTTTTGCCGACCTTGATCGATATTGAGGGCGATCGTTATGAGTACGAGCTCCGTGTCCTTTTGCAGCTTGCGAAGTACCGTCATCCGGTGACACAAATCCCGATTGAGACGATTTACGAGGCCGGCAACCCGACCTCTCACTTCCGCCCGCTGCAAGATTCCGCGCGAATTTGGGCCCCGCTCCTGAAGTTCGCTGCCTCGTCTGGAATTGCGACCATTATCGACTACGTTTTGGTTCTTCTCCTGAACGCGATCACGGGTACTTTGCTCTTCCCCGTTGTTGCTGCTCGTTTGGTCAGTGCTTCGGTGAACTTCGCAGTGAATCGTCACGTTTTCGAGGCCAAGGGAACCTCCCTGCGCCGCAGTGCTATGCGTTACGCGTCTCTGGCCCTTGCGGTCGTCGCCGGCTCCTACATCATGCTTTCCGTGATGACGAGCGTGGGGGTGCCGCTATGGCTGGCAAAGATCATCGCTGACACGACGATGTACCTGGTCTCCTACTCCGCGCAGAGCCGCTATGTCTTCGCTCCGGAGAAAGATGCGAACGCGAGGCAAGAGAACACTCTTGATCACTCCGCTCCTGTCCAAGCGGCGGCTGTGGATCTGCAAGATTCCAAGCCCGAGGCCTCGCTTCCGGCCCCTGCAACGCCCACGCCGGCTGCTGTACACTCATTACGCGCACGTGCTGCAGTGGGTTCACATAACGATACATTTCGCTTGAGCCGCGCCTCCTAGAGGAGCCCTCGCGCGCTATCCTCAATGGCATAACTTTGGCTCATGTCCACGCACCAATTAAGGAGCACCCATGCGTATCGAGATCCTGAATACGCTTCCCGATTCTTCTCACGATCAGGTTCACGAGGCCTTCGACCGTTTGCTTCCGCAGCTGTCGTCCTCTGCGCAGCCCTTGTCCGTGGAGCAGATTGAGGAGCTTTTTGACCAAGAGTGCCTGCACCTAGTGTGCGCCGTTGATGATGAGGAGAAGATCGTGGGGATGCTCTCCCTGGTCGTCTTTGACATCCCAACGGGAAGGCGCGCGTGGATTGAAGATGTTGTAGCGGATCAGGCCGTGCGCGGACAGGGCGTTGGTCAAAGTCTTGTGGAAGCCGCAGTTGACCACGCCAAGGCGTTGGGGGCTCGGACAGTCGATCTGACATCCCGGCCGACGCGAGAGGCGGCGAACCGCCTCTACCAGCGCGCCGGCTTCCAACTGCGCGAGACCAACGTGTACCGCGTGACGCTCGAGAAGAAGTGAGCTCGCGTTTTCACCGTTTGCCTCACATGTGACGCT
>USHU01000101.1 GCA_900554605.1 uncultured Actinomyces sp. | reverse complement strand
CGCACCGCGCGCACCGCACACCCCGCCGCGCGCCCCACACGAAGTCAGTAAAAGACACAGCCTGTTCCCTGCGACATTCACAGACTTCGTGTGACATTGCTGCAGGCGGAACGGCGCCCGCAGCCGACTCCGCGACGCCCCCCGCACGCCGCGCGCTCCGCGGCGCTACCCTTATCCCATGCGTACGAACTCCTACATCCACCACGCTCACACCGTTTACGAGCACCGCCTCGACGTCCCCCTCGATCACACTCGCCCCCTCGGCCAAGACAACCCGACCATCGAGATCTTCGCGCGCGAAGTCGTGCGTCCCGGCAAGGAAAACGCGCCCTACGCCGTCTTCCTCCAGGGTGGTCCCGGCTACCCCAGCCCTCGCTTCGGCACCTTCGACGGCGGGTGGATCAATCGTCTCCTGCAGGATTACCGCGTGGTCCTCCTCGATCAACGAGGCACCGGCCAGTCCACCCGCATGGATGCGCAATCCCTTTCTTTCCTTCCGACCCCGCAGGAAAAGGCCAACTACCTGCGCTATTTCCGCCAAGACCAGATCGTCTACGATGCCGAGGCCTTCCGCCACGAGCTCGCGGGAGACGAACCATGGACGACTCTTGGCCAGTCCTACGGCGGCTTCATCACGACTTCGTACCTCTCGCTTGCGCCCCAGGGTATGAAAGCCAGCCTCATCACGGGAGGCCTGCCCGGCCTCGTCCATGTCGATGAGATCTACCGACTGACCTACCAGCGCACAGCAGCGCGCAACCGCGTCTATTTCCAGCGTCACCCCGAGGACGAGACAACGATCCGTCAGATCGCCGCGCACCTTCGCGACACTGAGGAACTCCTCCCGACCGGCGAGCGCCTCAGCAGTGCACGCTTCCGCCAGATCGGCATGATGCTGGGCGGACAGGGACGCACCGACCAGCTGCACTATTTGCTCGAGGGCCCGTGGGTGACCATCAACGGCCAGCGCCGCCTGTCTACCCAATTCCTCGAAGCAATTGGAGACGCAACGAATGTTGCCCCGATTTACGGTGTTTTCCAGGAATTCATCTACGCCTGCGCAACGCCCGAATTGCGTGGAACCACAACGAATTGGGCGGCAGATCGCCTGGCCGAAGAAGTTCCCGGTTTCGCCAAGGATGCTGATCCCCTGGATACTTCCGAGCCCTACTACCTCACGGGTGAGCACTTCATGCACCATGTTTTCGATGAGGACCCGGGCCTCGCTCCCTTGGCGGAGGTCGCGCAGATCCTCGCCGAAACGACGGATGCAACTCCCGTCTATTTCCCCGAGGCCTTAGCTGAGAATTCCGTTCCCATCGCCGCCGCGGTGTACTACGACGACATGTTTGTCCCGCGCGAGCTCTCCCTTCAGACGGGTGAACTCATGGGTGCGCACCACTACATCACGAACGAGTACCAGCACGATGGATCTCTCTACTCCGGTGGAAAGGTCCTCGATCACCTGCTCAAGCTTTTGGCGGACTAGCTCTTGGCCTCGTCATTTTCGTGATTCATTCGATCAGAGGCAGATTTCAATCGATGAAGACGGTAGTCTTAAAAACTATCAGGCCCGCTTCCTATCCCGGATCGCGCCGCATGAAACACTCGTGTCAGGAGGACGCGTGAGCGTAACGCCCGTTTTTGAAGCCACTAATGAGCGAAAAGGTGAAGCTCGTCGACCACGTGGTCGAGGCTATCAACTGGAACCGTATTGAGGACGAGAAGGACCTTGAGGTCTGGGATCGTCTGACCGGTAATTTCTGGCTCCCCGAAAAGGTGCCCTTGAGCAACGACTTGGCATCGTGGAAGACGCTCACCGCCGAAGAACAGCGCATGACGAACCGCGTTTTCACCGGCCTGACCCTGCTCGACACGCTCCAGGGAACTATCGGCGCGGTCTCGCTGATTCCGGACGCCCGGACCCCCCACGAAGAAGCGGTTTACACGAATATCGCCTTCATGGAGTCCGTGCATGCGAAGTCGTACTCTTCGATCTTCTCCACGCTTTTGTCCACCGAGGAGATCAACGAGTCCTTCCGCTGGTCGAACGAGAACGAGGCCCTGCAGCGCAAGGCCGAGATCGTGAAGTCCTACTACCAGGGTGACGACCCAGAAAAGCGCAAGGTCGCCTCGACGATGCTCGAGTCTTTCCTTTTCTACTCGGGCTTCTACGCGCCCATGTACTGGAGCGCTCACGCAAAGCTCACGAACACCGCTGACTTGATCCGCCTGATCATTCGCGACGAGGCCGTGCACGGTTACTACATTGGCTACAAGTACCAGCTGGCCGTGAACGAGTCCGACGAGGCTCGTCGCCAGGAGCTCAAGGACTACACCTTCTCCCTGCTCTTCGAGCTGTACGAAAACGAGGAAGAGTACACCGAGGACCTCTACGATCCGCTCGGCCTGACCGAGGACGTCAAGAAGTTCCTGCGTTACAACGCCAACAAGGCCCTGATGAACTTGGGCTACGAGGCCCTCTTCCCCGCCGATGCGACGAACGTGAACCCCGCGATCTTGGCGGCCCTGAGCCCGAACGCGGATGAGAACCATGATTTCTTCTCGGGCTCTGGTTCTTCCTACGTCATGGGCGAAGTGGTCGACACCGAAGATGAGGACTGGGACTTCTGAGTTCTGAGCCCTGCTTAACTCACCTGACTGAGCGTTAAAGGAGGGGGCGCCCGCCGTTTGGCGGGCGCCCCCTCCTTCGCTGTTTCTTAGGCTTCAAGGCCTTCGCGTCGCCTCATCCACACGATGCCACCGGCAGCAACCATCAGCACAGCACCCGCTCCAAGGTAGGGGTAGATGCCTGCGGACCCGGCTACTGGTAGATGCCCAACCTGAGTATCCACCACGCGAATACCCGGCAGAGCCGCATCTCCAGTGCCGGCCTTTGCGGGTAAAACTCTCACGGAGGAGAAACCATCATCGGGACCAAAATCGGTGGTGATCACGGTCGAGGCAGCAGCATCGGTTCCGACACTGATGTGGAAGGGGATTGGACGCGGCAGCAGAACGTGTCCTGCAGGTGCGCGGGTCTCAACCAGCCAGTAAGTCTTCCCTGTCGCCAAAGGAGCACTGACAAAACTAGAGCCGCCATCAAGAACACTGATCGGAACACCACTGAGCGCCTGATTGTCATAGATCGCAAAAGCCGCACCATCGAGCGGATAGGTTCCATCATCGTTTTGAGTTCCGACCGGCTGTGTGCCGGCCTTCTCAATGCGGATCGGTCGCGGGCGAACCGGGGCACAGGCCTCGTTATTGGATTCACCATCGTGGTCGTAGTTTCCGCTGACGCGGTTATACAGACCATTCTTTGGGCTCAGGCGATGATTCTGGGTCGCACACTCGAGCGCGACCTCGTTGTAGCCCACCGCGGTCTTATCTCGGCTCACACGCATACGGATGTACCATGTGGCTGAGTGACCGGGCTCAAGATCCGCGCCTTCGGTAAGGACATAGGATGCGGCGGCCGGCTGCACTGCAGCGCTTGCAAGGCCCTCAAGAGTGGTCGCAACTGCAGCCGAGCGAACATTCAATCCCGGTGCGAAGTCCGGGGTGTCGGTCAAACGACCTGTTGTTCCCTTGAGAGAGCCGTCGTTAGTGGCGCTGATGCGATAGGTGACCGTAATGTCATCGGTCGTTGCGCCTTCAACGCTTTCCAGATCCTTCTGGATGCGGAGCTTGGGGACCTTTTCTTCGTTCGTGAAGGTGCAGGTGATAGGCAGGGCTGCGGGGGACGAGGCCGGGGCGACCTGGGAGAAGTCCACACCACCCGTGTCAGGGTCACGAGTAACGTTGACCCGTTCGCCAATGCCGTTCAGACAGGTCACGTCGACGAGGTTCCACTGCGCGGAGTTCGGGTCGTCACTGGTCTTCCAGGGGCCAAAACGCCCCGGTACTCCAAACTGCAACGGGAATCGGCCGGCGATGCGCGGCCCTGTCTCAGCGACGACAAACTGAGAGAAGCCGGGCATGAAGGCCCTGTACCCGGAGGTGACCGCCCCGGCCTTGCCGAAAGCGGTCGGGGTCAGGTTCGCGTCCTCGAAGGAGTTCCAACCGACGAAGCCGTCGGCCGTCACGCTCGTGGTGAGCGGTGTTCCCGTGGGCGCGGACCAGTCACCAACGCCCATCGTTGTAAAGGTGAACGGTGGGATCGTTTCGCCCACCCGCTCGGAGTCCTCGGTGACCGCCTTCGCGACGCGCAGGTAGCGCTCTTGGTTGAAGGACCCGTAGAGGCAGCCGAAGGAGGTCTGGTTTTCCTTGGTCGTGAAGGTAGAGACCGGGGTCGAACCCGCGGGAGGAGTGGCGGGGCAGTTGCCGTCCGCGTTGGGCACAAATCCGTAGAGGACGAGGCGGTACGGGATCCCGTTGACGCTGATCGTCTGATCCGAGGTGGTCTTCGTGATCGTCAGGACGTCGTCTGACTGGGGGGTATGGCCGGGCACGCCCGCCGAACCCGGATAGTACTGGGGCTGATCCGTGTAGATGTCGTAGTTCCCTTTTCCTTCACCAACTTTTTTGAAGCAATGCCAGCGGCCATCGGATCGAGCGAGCGCATAGTAGGGGGCAGTTGATGGGCAGGTGCGCGGCGCGGAGGCACGGGAGACCCACTCGTAGGGGCCTCCCTTGCGTCGCACGGCCGTCGTGTCCGTGTCGTTGTCGGTTTCCTGCTGGTCAAAGGGGAAGGATTCCTCCAGGTCACCAATACGAATGTCGAAAGACGAGTGCACCCAGTGAATCTGGGAGTAGATCGGGAAGTTGTTGTGTCGGACCGTACCGATAA
>USHU01000100.1 GCA_900554605.1 uncultured Actinomyces sp. | reverse complement strand
TATCCTTAGACCAGTCATCCCAATACAGGGACGAGCCGACCTTCTTCACGATGCGGCCAAAGACGCTCTCCTTCCAATCCGAGGGGAGCAGGGGCAGCTGTCCTTGGATTCCTTGGGTGAGCCCATCTGTGCCGGACTCTGAAGAACCGGTCCCGGCCTTGTCCCCATCAGACGCCGAACCCGACAGCGGATCATCCTTCCTCTTCGCTTTCTCAAGGGAAACCTGCTCGACGATAATGTTTTCCGGGCCCTGACCATTAAGTTCCATCGAATTGATTGCTGCATCTAGGCGCTCATCGTGCGCACGCAGAGCCTTAAGAACTTGCCACACGACCTGGAAACGTGCGTTATCGTCCAGTGCACGTTCCGGTGCCATACCTGCTGGCACTGCCACGGGAAGAATGATGTATCCGAAGTCCTTGCCCTTGGCGCGGCGCATCACGCGGCCCACCGCCTGGATAACGTCTACCTGTGACTTGCGGGGTGCAAGGAACAACACCGCATCCAGAGTGGGAACGTCCACGCCCTCGCTCAAGCAACGGGCATTCGAAAGAATACGACAAATCGGCTCTTCGTCCGTGCCTGCACCTTCCTTCAACCATTCCATGGCTTGGGCTCGAACCGCAGCGTTCATCGTTCCGTCGACGTGTTCACACTTAACACGAAGATTGTCGGTTGTATCGTCATTGTCCAGATTGCTCAGTCCGTCGACCAAATCTGGGAATTGAGTGGCTACCTGTTTTGACGCTTTGATGTCGCGGCAGAATGCAACCGCGCGACGCATGGGAGACAGATCGTCGCCGTAATCCGTGTCTGAATCAGGGTGTTTCCTCTTAGCAAGCGCGTTCCAGCAACCCGTCAGTTTCGCGGCCGTATCGAGGTTCAGCTCACCGCCCATCTCTGCGATTGCCTGGTAGTGCTTTGAAACTTCATCTTCGCTGACCGTCAGAATGATGACCTTGTAGTCGGTGAGCAGCCCTTCCTTCACCGCTTGACCGAAGCCCAAGCGGAAGAACACTGGACCATAGGTGTCCTGATCATCCATCGAGGTCAGGATTGCGTCCTTTTCCGATGCCTTATTCTTTGCATTCTCTGCGAAGATACGCGGAGTTGCCGTCATATAGAGGGTCTTCGAGCGGCCGATGA
Organism: uncultured Actinomyces sp.; assembly: GCA_900554605.1. Taxonomy (GTDB): domain Bacteria; phylum Actinomycetota; class Actinomycetes; order Actinomycetales; family Actinomycetaceae; genus Pauljensenia. The sequence continues at coordinate 3,775 of USHU01000100.1, read as the reverse complement.
ACTCATTGCTGTGGATCTTCCTGAAGGCACTCTCGTCCTCGCCGGTCAGCGTTGTACCGGTCGTGCGGTGGGCCTCGTCGCAGATGACCAGGTCGAAGTCACGCCAGCTTTCACCAGCAATCTCTTGTGCATCGTGAATGACCTCGATGGACTGATAGGTTGCAAAAACAACCTGCAGGCCTTCGGTCGTGTTGTTTGCACACAGTGAATGCGCAAGGCGCTGTGCATCGGTCGTAGCTGGGATCGGTAGGTCAACCGTGGAATCGGCAGCGGTATCGTTTCGAGCGGCTGACGATACTTTCGTATCCGAACACACTGCCCACGCGGTAAATGCACCATCGGCCTCGGCAGCCCAATCATCAAGGGTCTGCTTGAGGAGTGCGAGCGAGGGGACTGTGAAAAGAATCCGCGCAGTGCCGCCTTCTCGCTCCATGAACTCGCGAGCGATGGTGAGCGCAGTGAAGGTCTTGCCGGTGCCACAGGCCATCACCATGGTTCCGCGGTCATGTTTGGCGAATCCCTCCATCACTGCGCTGCGCGCGCGTACCTGGTGATCTCGAGGAATTTTGCGCTCGCGGGTCTTGGGCGCCTGCATCGAGCCCAGTGAATACGTCCGCCAGTCGATGTCTGAATCGCGCAGATCCGCCAAGGTGATACGCGAGACGGGGATCTGCTGGCCTTCGATCGCGTCTTGGGCGTTCTTGCCCCAGTCGGTGCCAGAAGTGTCGACAACGATGCGGCGAGCGAAAGGTTCCTTGCCTGAAGCAGATAGGAAGGTATCGATATCTGCTTTGCTGACCTTATGGCCCGGTGCGTAGAACTTGCACTGAATCGCGACAGGACCGGAGTCTTGCTGGTTGGGGATCGCGACGAGGTCGATGCCAGTGTCACCCGTGCGGCGCTCCGGCCACTCTCCCCAGAGGTAGACCTCTTTGAATTGGTGAGCGAAACGCGCGTCATGTAGAAGGAACTGACGGGTGAGTTCTTCGAAGAGCGTGCCCTTCTCACGCTCGCTTGTCGCGCGCGCACGGTACTCGTTCAGGAGCATATCCAGTGCGCTGGCGGAAGAAGACGGGGGAGTGGAAGGCTCAGTGACCGCCGATGCAGAAGGGGTAGAGCTGTCGTTGGGCGTTGGGGCACCATCAACGTCAAATGCGAGCTGGTCTGCATTGGGATCACTGTGCATGGAGATACCCTTCTGTGTGGCGGATAGGTGCCGGGTGAACATCGCTGATCACTGGCTGCATTCTTGGGGATTTCCCCGAAGGTGTGCTGCGTATTCCCAGATTAATGCATCTGAATGACGTAGATGTAATTATTTCGTGTTGTTTTTCGTCTATTTGGCGTTGGTATTGTGCGGATTTGTGCAGGTGTCAATCACTGTTGTCAGCCGGATCAATCCAGCTGGTCATACTTCACGCTGCTCCCACGCGACTTTTCAACCGGATACTTTTGGGCGGTGACGGCAAGCTTTTCCAGCACGATCTGATCGGGCTCAATCCCGACCTTCATTGCAAGGAAGTAGCAATAGGTGAGGACATCGGCGAGCTCTTCCTTGACTGCCTGAGGATCCCCATCGGGCGACCACTGGAAGCACTCTAAAAGCTCAGCGGCCTCGATAGAAATTGATTTCGCCAAGTTTTCGGGCGTGTGGAACTGGTCCCAATCGCGCTCCTCAGAGAACGCGCGTAATTTCTGTGCAACCGCATCGTCAAGCATGCTTTCACTTTACTGCGCACCACCTGCATGTGCGGGCAGATGCACGAGCCTTCTAGCCAATGACTAGTTGGTATCTTTTCCCTCGCGGATTTCTGAACGCGTCCTCGCCATAGAAATCGATTTGCCTGTCGCCCCACCAGGAAAGGAACTCCTGAGCGGTTTCGCCGTTGTGCTTTTTGTCGAATGCGCAGTCAAATGAGGCGATGATTCCATCGGTTGCTTCAGCTAGAGCTGCGCAAACCAAACCGTAACCTGTTGAGGCAACGGCAGGGCCAGCAAAGTTACGTTCGTCGGTCCAGTAGTGGTCTTGTGCCAGAATTTTTGCCAGTCGAGTTGAGGAACAATATCTTCGAATTCTTCAACGATGTACCACAAGCCAAGGTGCTCCGGTTTTGAGCCGAACGGGTAGACCAAGTCTTCTTCGTTAATTCGATCGTCATCTTCGACAAAAGAACAACTAGGCCAAGAATCCGAATCCCAGATCCCATCAATCGAATATCCGAAGCCCAGATATAAATCCGGCGTCCACACCACATCTTTTTCAACATACTCAATTGGTGTATCGGCTGGGGAGGGATAGAAAGCTTTAACCTCGATTGTCGAACCAATACCATGACGGTTCAACAATGTTTGAAATAACTCTTGTGTGCGCCCACGAATCTCCTCAACAAGAGGCAGGGCATTTACCGTCGGATAAACATCAATGGCTGTCGACATGGGATTATGCTACTTAGCCCCACCTTCAATTCGTGCCGGTTTGACTCACAATCGGAAAACAGATTTTAAGTCCAGCTCCCGTCCGACCCATACCACTCGTGGCCACGGAAGCGTCGCCCTTTGCCATCGCAACGTTCGCTTGGCGGCTCCCACAACAGCGCGTAACGAGCGGGAATAGGTTCCGAGGCTACCCCGATCGCAGAGTTAATTCGTCTGCGCAGCTCACTCCAATTGTTGAAATCCAGCCAGTTGACTCGGAGGAAATGCCAGCCCTGATCTTGTAGTGCCTGCTCGCGTTGAACCCACGAGCGTTTTGCGCGGTCGAATTCTCCTTGTGTTGACCCCAGTTTCTCGATCCCATCAAACTCGATGATGAGCTTGCAATGCGGAATCGCGATATCAGCGAAGAGAGGTCGTCCACCTGCTGAGAGCTCATACTGCGTCGAAAAGTCGTAGGGGCATAGCGAGCGAACCACCCACGCAAGCGCGGCCTCGGCAGGGTTGCTACACCCTGGGTCGATCGTGCTCAGGATCCGTTGCGCGCGGGCATAGCCGCGGCGTCCCTTCGCGCGTTCCAAACGTGAAAGGAGCGTCTTCCGTATGTCTTCCGCGCGGCCTCGGCACAGGTCTTGCGAGAAATTACTGAATCCAGACCACTTGTGGAGAGCGCTGCATCCCAGTGCAAATGCCTGCAGCGCGTCATCGTGCATTGCGCAACGGATCAGCGCGTCGTAGGGGTGCTCGGTCAATATCCCTGAAACCCGCGCGTGTTCCGAGGTAATCGGCGGGCCGCGTCGATAGACTCGTCGAACTGCGGGCACGGGCTTTGCCGCGCATCTGAACGGCGGAATGAGCTGACTTGTCCGGCGCTGCGGCTGATATAACTCGACATTCGGGTTCGCGATCCAGCCCTGGACATCATGCAGGAGAAGAGCAGAGGTGCCGACGACGAGCGGCGTCGGATCTCCTTGCTGGACTGACGCAATAATGCGTGCCAGTGCAATTGACTTCCAGATATCCCAGGGTTTTGCGCTGCTCGGATCGAAGGGCAACTGGACGTAGGCGCCGCGGTACAAGCGGAATTGTCCCTTGAGAGGGGAGCTTCTGGAGGAGCTCCCGCGATAGCTCAGGGTCACGTGCGGCAGCTGCATAGTCATAGTGACAGTCTGGGCGTAGGGGAGAGGGCTTTGTGTTTTTCGAGCGAAACCTGTGGATGAATCGTTGAAATCCTGACTTGTGGATAAGTTCGTTGCGTGCGAAGCGGGTCTTTTGGGCGGTGTTGGGGCAGTTGAGTGTTGTTTCGGGCTTCGTGTGTGTTGTCTGCTGAGGAATTCGGTGA
>USHU01000099.1 GCA_900554605.1 uncultured Actinomyces sp. | reverse complement strand
CCGATGTTCTGGCGGTAGTACCACGCCGGACGCTCAACAGATTCTCCGACCTGCTTTTGTGCAGCAAAGTGAATGACACCGGTGACGTCTTCGTCGATCATTGCCTGGGTCAGCTTCGGGAGTGCTTCATCGCGAGCAACATCGACCTTGATCAGGGTTGCGTCGCCAATGCGATTCGCTGCCCCAGTGGTCAGGTTGTCGACGACAACAACCTTTTCGCCTCGTTCCAGCAGAAGACGGACAACATGCGCGCCGATGTAACCGGCGCCTCCGGTAACAAGAATGCTCATGTTGTTCAGTGTACGGCAATTAAAAGCGTCGCGAGCGTCGCCCCATGGAAACGAGAGCACCTTCGGGCATGATGCGCCCGGGATCATAGGTTGCAGGAATCGCAGCTAATGAGACAGTGAAAAGTGGCGGGACAGTGCGCGAAAGTTCAATGCGCCCGCCCATTGTTTCGATCAGGTCCTTTGCCAGAGCCAATCCAATACCGCTCGATCCGTGTCCGGAGACGCCATTTTCGAAAATATGCGGGGCCAAGTCGGCCTCGACTCCTTCTCCTTCGTCTGAGACTTCGATGACGACTCCGCGATTATTGGCGCTATTGCGCGCATGAACCCACGTTGTTCCAGCGCCGTATCGCAGGGAGTTTTCGATCAGAGTTGCCAAAACCTGAGCGATCTTTGCTTCATCGGCCAAAATCGGAGTCCCCGCTTCATCGGTGAATCGTAGAACTCGACCGGCCTTTTCGAAGGCTTCTTCCCATTCTTCACGCTGGGTATTGAAGACCTCGAGGACATCGATTGCCTCTGTTGCCGCGGATTGGCGCTTGTTCGTATCCAGCAGCTCGGTGACGACGGTGGTTAGTCGTTCAATCTGCTCGAGGCAGGAACGGGCTTCTTCTTGGACTTCTTCTTCCGTTGAAATCATTTCGATTTCTTCGAGGCGCATGGACAGTGCCGTCAGCGGAGTACGCAGTTGGTGCGAGGCGTCAGCAGCTAGCTGGCGCTCAGCTGCGAGCCTTCGCGCCATTTTTTCGCCGGTGCGCTGAAGTTCTTCTTGGACGAGGTCGATTTCCTCGATCCCTGAAGGTTTGACGCGCGCGCGAACCTGACCTGATCCGATTTGTTCTGCCTGTGCAGACAGGTAGATCAACGGAGCGGATAGGCGCCTTGAAAAACGCGAGGCCAAGGCCCATCCAACTGCCAGGGAGACAACGATTCCTAAGAAAAAGAGCCCGGCGACTCGAGCGATTCCCCGGATCGCGTCTCGCGCTGACACAGTGATGGAGACGCGCACTCCATTGGCTGACCACGCAGTGCGAGAAATCGTGAGTCCTCGCAGAGGCTGGCCGACTGTGATGGGAGTGGGAGTTTGGGGCAGAGTGACTTCCACATAGGTGGGGCCGCCACCTGTCACCAGTGTTTGCGCCCAAGCACGCGCATAGCTTTCAGATAATCCGCTGCTTGCCATGCGCCGATCGAGTGCGCTTTGGACAGTCTGAACGCGAGCGTCCAATGCGCTCGTCTGCGCATTCCACACCAAGATTGACGAGGCGATGGCGCCAGGAACTCCCAGCAGCAGTGCCACAACCGCAACTGCGGTGACAATCATTCGCGCAGCGCGTTTACGCATAGCGAGCCCTTAAATCTTGATCTAGGCGGAAGTCTTTTCGAAGCGGAAACCCATTCCACGAACGGTCGTGATGTAGCGCGGTGATGCAGCGTCATCTCCGAGCTTGCGACGCAGCCACGAGACGTGCATGTCGAGGGTCTTGGTTGAGCCGCTCAGACCATTCCCCCACACTTCGCGCATGAGAGTATCGCGGGGCACAACGTTTCCGGCTTCACGCACCAAAACGCGCAGGAGTTCAAACACCGCTGACGTATGCGCGATGCGCTGCTACATCAATACGAACGTCCTGAACGACGAGATCACCGTCAGCAACTTCTCCACCACCACGGCGAAGGAGAGCGCGCACGCGAGCCAGTAATTCTGCAAGGCGGAAAGGCTTCGTCACGTAGTCGTCAGCTCCAGCATCGAGGCCGACGACCATGTCCACCTCATCTGCGCGAGCAGTCAGAATCAGGATCGGAACAGCACTGCCGGAAGAACGGATCTCCCTGGCGACGTCTAAACCATCCATATCCGGCAAGCCCAGGTCAAGAACAACCAAGTCAATACCATCAAGATCTTCAAGTGCACTCCGGCCGTGATCGTGCGCACGCACATCGTAAGTCTCTCGCGCGAGAGCACGAGTCAAGGGGCCAGCGATCGCCGGGTCATCTTCAACGAGAAGCACTGTAGTCACGGGAACAGCATACCGGATTTCAGGTATTTCTTGTAGATTTCTTGACCAAAATGGGATGAAATCACAAGATCAGGTAAAACACCTTAAGACAGCGTCTTAGCAACGATACGTCAGCAAATAGGGGGAAATCGTTCCAAAACCCCGCAACGTCGCACTTGGGAACTCTTCAACGTCGTATCCCATTCCCGCTTTACCGGCGGCAATTGCCGCCGCGGTCGTGGGATCCATCAAGATTTTGCCAACAGGAGCAATATCCACCAATCGAGACGCCAGATTCACCGTCGGCCCAAAAACGTCGCCCGAACGAGAAAACACATCGCCGCGCACGAATGACGCACGCACGGGAAGCATCTGATCATCCGCCCCGAGTTGCTCAATCAATGACACGGCAACCCTGAGGCCCGTCTCCAAGTCATCTGCGATATACATGACCGCGTCACCAATCATCTTGACAACGCGCCCACCGGCGTCGGTGACAGCGTCTCTGGACAATTGCTCGAAGCGGCCAATGAGATCGACAAGCTTCCCGCCGAGAATTGCCGACGAGGACGTATAGGAGACCATATCGACGAAGCCCAAGGAACGATTGAGCGGGAAACGCGGCTGCAATCCCTCATGTCCGCGAGTTGAAATTTCATGATCCATTCGTTTAAGAAGCGCATCCAACTGACGTCGCCATGAGTGACGCAACACATCTTCAAGGACGTCGACGCGCTCTCGGATATGGTCGAGGACATACATACGCGCAGCCGTGTCATCAAGACCAAAGCGGCGCATCGTGTCGCCTCGACCTGCCACAGACCAAGGCGATCAGCTAGGTGAGAGTTCGCGCGAAGAAGAGAGCGTGCCGTTGCCGTATCAATCGCACCGGAAGCCATAAATGTCGACCACTGAAGGAAGAGCTTCGCATCATTTTCGGTGAATACTTTTTCTTTGGCTTGCGGAGAAGGGAAGCCCATTGCGACCCAAAAATCCCGCACTTCTTCAATGGTTGCGCCCGCCTTGGAGGCAACGTCTTCAATCGTCAGCGTTTGCGGTCCACCCAAAAGCGAAGATGTGTTGGTATGCACGGTCGAAAAATCGCGAGTGTTTTCTACGTCGTCCTTCACAACTTCCTCCACAGGTGTGGTCTAACGCACATTATTCTAGTGAAGAAAACCTGCTCCTGCACGAGAAAATGCTGAGTATGCAGTTTGTCTTAGCCTCACGCTCCCCCGCCAGACTCCGAATTCTTCGAGAAGCCGGTATCGATCCGATCGTTCGAGTCTCTGAGGTCGACGAAGAAGCAGTCCTCGAGGCTCTTCCCCACGCCAGCGCAGACGAGAAAGTGTGCGCCCTCGCCGCAGCGAAAGGCGAGTGCGTGGCCTCGGCAATTGTGGAGGGAAAGATTGACCTTCCCAAAGCAGGCAGCTTCCCGCGCGAATGCGTCCTGGTTGCTTGCGATTCAATGCTGGAATCCGGCGGCAAACTGCTAGGAAAACCTCACGATCCCCAAACAGCGTTGACACGAGTCAAAGAATTGTCCATGTCCCAAGCAGTTCTCTGGAGCGGACACCAGCTGGTCTACCTACGCGAAAACTCCACAGGCTGGGAAATCATGGCGCAAAGCACTCGCAGTTGCGCAACCCAGATCTGTTTCGGAGCGATTAGCGAAGAAGAAGCAGCCGCATACGTTGCTTCAGGTGAACCTCTAGAAGTCGCCGGGTCCTTCACGATCGACGGCCTCGGCGGAGCTTTCATCGACGAAATCCACGGCGACCACCACAACGTTATCGGTATTTCAATTCCACTTGTCCGCACTATGATGACGGACTTGGGCCTCAAATGGACCGATCTATGGGAGCACTCGCGCTCGCAGGCCTCGAACTAATCTCAACAATCGGCTCCGCGACCATGCGCTGGCAAGCCGCCGCAATACGTTCATCGCTCGCGGTCAGCGCAATGCGCACAAAGCCCACCCCGGCCTCGCCGTAAAAGTCGCCGGGGGCAACAACGATGCCGCGCTCAGCGAAAGCAGCAACAAGATCCCAGGAATTCATCACGCCACGCGGGTCGCGCACCCACAGGTACAGGCCAGCAGCGGAGTCACAGTCACGCTCCAAACCGGTAGCCGCAACCGCCTCAACAAGCTGGGATCGACGGCGAGCGTAAATCTCGCGCTGCACCTGGACATGCTCGGTGTCCCCCAAAGCACACTGCATTGCCTCTTGGACAGGCGCAGGCACCATCATTCCGGCATGCTTGCGAACCTCAATCACGGGAGCGAGAAGCTTCGGATCCCCATACATCAAGGCTGCTCGATATCCAGCCACGTTTGATTGCTTCGACAGGGAATACAGCACAATCAAAGAACTGGGATCCCCATCGCACACGCGCTCATCCAAGAGTGAGGGAACGCCTTCACTCACATAGGGTTCTTCCCACGCCAAGGCCGCGTAACACTCGTCCGAAATGACGATGGCATCGTGAATTCGCGCCCACCGGACAACTGCCCGAAGCTGCTCACGTGAGAGCACATGCCCATCAGGATTTCCAGGGGAATTAAGCCAGACGAGCTGCGCTTGCGGCCAAGAATCCGGGTCCGTGGGATCGACTGGAATGGGAGTGGCGCCTGCCAAACGAGCACTGATGTCGTAGGTCGGGTACGAGGCCTGAGGGAACAAAACAGTGTCGCCAGGGCGCACTCCCGAGAGGAAT
>USHU01000098.1 GCA_900554605.1 uncultured Actinomyces sp. | reverse complement strand
TCCTGTGCCAGTGGTGAAGATCAAGGCAAGCCAGCCGGGCAAAGCGACCAACAAACCGCCCAGCATGGCAGCAGAGGTCGCCCACATCGCCACCATTCCAGCCCCTGCGCCTCGCGTCGACAGAGGCGATGCGCCAGGTTGCTGAACGGGGTAGACCCAGCGGCTTCCGACAACGGTCGCGATTCCTGATGAAGCAGTGAGGAAGAGAATGCACAAGCACAGTGTGTAGACGATATCAAGCACGCTCTTGCCCATAATGACGCATGCCGCTCCCGAGGCCACAAGGATCACCGGGGTAACAATAGCGAGTGACCCCAAGAGGCGGCCTAAACGATCTTCGCGCCCGGTCATTCCGGCAGCAATCGGCACCCATGCGCCTGTGGAGTCATATTGCATATTTGCACCGATATTTGCGCCGATGACGATCGGAGCAAAGTACAAGAAGAATCCGAAACTGAAAGGCATGAATTCACGCACGTCACTGTCAATCATGTAGTCCATGAGAACGGCCATCGCCGGGAAGAGGATCGTCGAACCCAAGGAAACCGACAGACGAGAATCGTGAAGCCAGTAGTAAGCCGTCTTCGTCGCCATCGCAGCCGAGCGGCCCGAAAGCCCGAGCACCTGCCAGCGTTGAACGTGCTTGAGTCCTGCTGAACGCGAATCCGAGCGCTGCTTTGCCAATTCAGCCTCGGCGCGTGCCTCATCAACGTGATAGCGGCCAGCCTCAATGGCCTCACGCGCTTTGGTAGAAACACGGTTTGCGCTGCCGTACATCGACGGCTTTAATACGCGGATCCAGAGGACCCAACCTAGGGCGAGAGTCGCAAGACCGATTGCACAGCGAATTCCCGCAAGGAGGTAGTCTCCTTGCCTCAAGGATTCAAGTACCCCGAAAAAGGCGCCGAAAGGTGTCGTGTAGACCTTGGAAGCGAAGGCAAGAACTGCATCGTAGGAAAAATTACGAATAAGAAACTGCATCCAGATTCCCATCGGCGCGACAACTGCAACAAAAATCATCGAACCGACAAAAGACGCAAAATTCTTGCGTTCTGAGTTTTTCAAAACTTGGTTTCCCGCCCACGTCGTCACGGACTTTGCCCAAATGACCGCAGTGAGGAGGGTGAGAATAGCAGCGCAAGTTGCGCCTAGTGCGAGCAGTAATTCACCGCGAGTGAAGAAAAACCACGCGGGTACAAGGAAGAGGAGTAATGAAAAAATCCCGCCAATTCCAAGCGCTGACGCCGCCACAAGAGCAAAGGCAAGTTTGGGTGAGGGCGCAATGAATGGGGAGAGGCGACGTGGCTCTAGGGTGTTATCCATCGTCGAGAACAACAATGGTAGGATCAGCCACCCGAGGAAAACCAAGGGGCCGATGAGCATGATGAACTCCGGCGGGATAGATTCGCGTAAAGCCAGGACGCCAACGTACAGAGCGCCAACCATTGCCAAACCATACAGAAGCGCCATGAGCGACAGGAGCAGCACGACGACTTGTTTGCACATCACGTTCCACATGATGCGCAGCTTCAAACGAATCAGTTGGCCAACCATGACAGCCCTTCGCTCGTGTGCAAGCCGCCCACCAACTGAGCAAAAAGCTCGTCCAAGGACATGTCGCCCGCCACTTCCGCAGTCGTTCCAGAAGCCAAAACCTGTCCGTGATTAATCACAGCAACGTGGGTGCACAGCTGCTGGACGGTCGCCATGACGTGGCTGGACAAAATGACCGTTCCGCCCCGGTGAGTGAAATCGATGAGGATCTGGCGGATATTTGCTGCCGAAACCGGATCGACCGCCTCGAAAGGCTCATCAAGGACCAAGACCGAGGGAGCATGGATGAGGGCCGCAGCAAGGGAGATCTTCTTCGTCATACCCGCCGAGTAGTCGGAGATGAGCTTCTTACCTGCATCCACCAGGTCCAAAGTCGCTAGCAGCTGCCGCGCGCGCTCACGAGCCGTTTCGCGAGGTAAACCGCGCAGCATTCCGACGTGAACCAAGAAATCAGGGCCGGAAAGGCGATCGAGCAGGCGCATCCCGTCGGGCATGACGCCAAGCTGTGCGCGGGCAGCAAGATTATCGGCCCACACATCGATTCCGTTGACGAAAGCAGTTCCAGAATCCGGGGTAAGTAAACCGGTCGCCATATTGAGGGTTGTTGACTTGCCTGCACCGTTGGGGCCGACGAAGCCGTAGAAGGATCCCTTGGGGATGTCCAGGTTGAGGTTTGCCACCGCAACCAAGTTTCCGAAGATCTTCACGAGGCCGCGCATCGCGAGCGCGCATTCGCCGGGTTCCCCGAGAGGCTGCGTGGGCATGAAAGCAGGGAACATGGCTGCGGGAGGTTGTTGGGTCGCTGGGCCCGCTTGGAACTGCTGAGCGCTTGCGGGTCCGGGCTGGAACTGTTGAGGATTTACCGGAGCCTGTTGGAAACCGGGGGTTTGCTGGTATTGCTGCGCAACGAAAGCGGCTTGCCCGTACTGCTGTCCAGGTTCGGGTGGTGGAGGAACAATCGATCGCCTCTTTGGTTGAGACTGCTCCGGCTGTCCAGGAGTCACTGCCGGCTGCCCCGGCTGGAAAGGCTGTCCGGGAGGTGGAACTGGAGGAGTCGGAGGGAGCGGGGGTTGAGACATCGTCGATATTCCTTCCTGAAATGTCCTAATGGGTCCAGATTAGTCGCTGCGGACTTGTTGAGTCGAAGCTTCTCACGTGAGACCGTGCGAGGGGACAAAAAGCACCTATATCGTGCGAAAACCGCAAACTCAGCTGTGGGTTTGCTGACGATTTTCGGGAGTGATTCTGGGATATTCGAAAATCGTACTTTGGTGTCCTTTGACCTTGCTACTCTTTTGAGTGAGTGAGGTTACAGCTCGGAGGGTGCTCCAGCTGGCCCCGGGTGCCGCGACTGCCGCGGCGCCCGTGCATTTTGATCGTGCACCTTGAGAGGAAGCTGCACATGCTGCGTGCGAAGAAGCGAACAGTGATCGGTGCTCTGGCAGCCTTTTCCCTTTTTGGAATGCCGCTAGCTGCCTACGCGGATCCCAGCGACAACCCGACATCGGGAAGCGAAACTCAGGCCTCGACGCCCACACCAAGCGTCGAGGCCTCGGCACATGTTCGGCAGACACGCGCGGTGAGTGCGCTGGTCTCGATCCCGGATATTCAGACCACGGGCGATGGCGATGACTCCCAGCTGATCAATCAGACGGTCGAAACCAAAGGCGTTGTGACCGCGGCCTACCCGAAGGGCGAGAACGCAAACCTCAAGGGACTCGAAGGCTTCACCATCCAAACCCCCGGAACGGGCGGAACCTGGGATCCTTCGCGAACCGCCTCTGATGGCCTCTTCGTCTTCATGGGGAAATCTTCTGCGACGACGCCCTCCATCGGTGAGTGCGTTGTCGTCAAAGGCAAGGTGGCTGAGCATTCAGGCGTGAAAAACGCAACCGCCGCAACGCAGAGTTTGACTCAACTGCTTCCGGAAAAGATCACAGTAGTGAGCGGATGCGATCCCGTTAGACCAACGGAATTGAGCGGTGTACCAACGCAAAAGCAGATGGAAGCGCTTGAATCCATGCTGGTTCTGCCCAAGGACACCTGGACAATTACGGATAACTACAAGACGAACCGCTTCGGGACGCTCTCGCTGACCCCTGGAACCGAGGTTTTGCGTACCGCGACCGACGTTGTTGCCCCCGGTGCCGCTGCTCAAGCCTACGAGGCCGAAAACGCCGCCAAGACCATCGAGCTGGACGATGCCTCGACCACAGACCTGACGAATTTCAAGCAGAACGGGTACAAAGAGCGCTACGCCTACTTGGCCAATGGAGCGCCTGCACGCGTGGGCTACCACGTCACCTTCACGAAACCCGTTGTCTTGGAATCGCGCTTTGGAAGTTTCGTTTTCCAGCCCACGCAGATGACTGCTGGTTACCCCGATCGCTCTCCGGTCAGCATCACGGGGGAGCGTCCAGCTGCTCCAACAGTGAGCGGTGATACCAAGGTTGCAACCTTCAACGTCCTCAACTACTTCTCTGATCTGGGTGAAAACGAACCTGGATGCAAGGGATACGAAGACCGCAACCACAAGTACGTAACCGACAAGGACTGCAAGCTCCGCGGCGCTTGGTCATCGCAAGCTTTTGCGAACCAGCAAACCAAGATCGTTCAGGCGATTAACACGATCGATGCCGACGTTGTGGCATTGGAAGAAATTGAAAACCCCGTAGCCTCCGGTGTCAGCACTGACCGTGACGGTGCGCTCAAGAGCCTAGTCAATGCGCTCAATGCCGCTGCGGGATCCGAGGTTTGGGCCTATGTCCCCAGCCCCTCGACCGTTCCCGCAAACGAGGACGTCATCCGCATCGCTTTCATTTACAAGAAGGCAACGATTACCCCGGTCGGTGACTCTGTCATTTACGATGATCCGGCGTACACGGGCCTTGCGCGTCAGCCCCTGGCTCAAGAATTCAAGCCGATTACTGATGCAAACCACGAAGGCAAGAACTTCGTTGTCATTGCCAACCACTTCAAGTCCAAGGGATCTGCACCCAAGAACTTGTCCGGCGCGGAAGCAGCAGCAAACACTGACAATGGTGATGGTCAGGGGAACTCCAATGGAGTCCGCGTCAAGCAAGCCCGCGCACTTGCCACCTTCGCACAGCGTTTCAACGGAACCCCGACACTGCTTGTCGGTGACTTCAACGCCTACACGAAGGAAGACCCTCTGAAAGTCCTGACCGATGCGGGCTGGGCCCACGAGTCGGGCCACGGTGACTCCTCCTACGTCTATGGCGGTCGCTCCGGATCGATGGACCACGTCTTCGCGAACTCTGCAGCGCACCCGCTGATTACCGAGGTGAAGTCGTGGGCGGTGAACGCTCAAGAAAGCATCGCCTTCGAATACTCGCGCGCAAACTACAACGCTTACCTGGCTTTCGAGGCTGACAACCCCTACCGCGCCTCTGACCACAATCCTGAGATCATCGGACTGAATCTCATCACCCCGATCGTCCAGCCACCGCTTGGCCCCTCGGCCCAGCCGTCGACTCAGGCCTCGGCTAACCCCGGCGCCCCCGCAGGTACCCCCGAACAG
>USHU01000097.1 GCA_900554605.1 uncultured Actinomyces sp. | reverse complement strand
CAAGAGTGTGCGCCAGTAGGAACGCAGCTCTTCGTAGGGGTAGTCCATGAGCCCCTTAACGGCTGCATAGGAGCACCACAATTCGGTTTCACGCAAGATGGATTCACCGCGACGGTTGCCCTGCTTAACATCGATCTGAGAGGTGAAGGTTCCTCGGTGGAGCTCCAAGTACAGTTCACCCACCCACACGGGGATTTGATCGGCATCTTCACGTGCACGGTCAAAGAACTGTTTCGGAGTTTCCATGACAACTTCGGGAGCCCCGCGAAGAGAACTAAAACGATCGATGCGCTCAAGCATTTCACGGGTGGGGCCGCCGCCGCCATCACCGTAGCCGAAGGGCATGAGCGAGACGCTTGCGTGACCCTTGTCCTTGAAATTCTCGACGGCGTGGGTCAAGTTCTGACCTGTCACTTCTGCACCGTAAGTGTCCATAGGCGGGAAGTGCGTGAAGATTCGTGAACCGTCAATGCCTTCCCACAGCAAAGTGTGGTGCGGGAAAGTGTTGACTTGGTTCCACGAGATCTTCTGAGTCAGGAAGCGCTCGATTCCAGCTTCACGCGCGATCTGTGGGAGGGCTGCGGAATACCCGAAGGAGTCAGGCAGCCAGATTTCCTGGCAAGATGCGCCGAGTTCATTTTCAAAGAAGTCCAAGCCTTCTACGAGCTGGCGGCACATGGCCTCGCCACCGGGAAGAACGGCATCGGGTTCAACCCACATTCCACCGACGGGAACGATTCGCCCCTGTGCAACAAGGTCACGAACTCGTTCGAAGAGTTCCGGGTCGTCTTCCTTGAGCCAGGCAGCATGTTGGGCAGCAGGAAGAGCAAAGATCAGGGATGAGCCGTCCTCGATGAGACGAACAACGTTGGCAAGAGTGCGATTCACCTTGCGACGGGTTTCGCGCAGTGGCCACAACCATGCGGAGTCGATGTGTGCGTGCCCAACAGCGCTGATTCGGTGTGCACCGGGAAGTGCTGGTGCCTCCATGAAAGGCTTGAGGACTTCGCGCGCTGCACCTGCAGTTGAAACAACGTCGTCCAGGTCGAGGCAGTCCAGAGCGCGGTTCAATCCAAAAAGGACGTTCCACTCGTAATCGCCAAAGTGAGGCGCAGCCTCGATCATCTCGTGGAGTACTTGGATGTCAAGGGCAAGTCCGTAGACGTCCTTATTCACAATGACGAGGTCTGCCTGACGGAAGTGGTAGAGCTCCTCAAGAGAAGCGGTGAGTTTGTCGCCGTTCAGGGTCGGTTGGAAGGGAGGAACACCAAGGATCAAGGGATTTGCAGCAGCTTCCACGACAAAGTCGATCGCTGATCCAGGAGTTTGAGCTACCGGAAGCCAACGGCTACGCGGATTCAAGGCCTTAATGGTCTTTCCATTCACATCGCGCACAAGTGCTTCGGCGTGGAACCCGACGGAGTGTTCTTCGAAGCCGAGGTCAACGCGCACTTCAAGACACTGTTCTTCGGTGAGGCTGAGGTCGGCCGGAACTTGTCCATGAAGCTTGAACCAGGTGGTCTGCCACGCTCCACCCCATGTCTGTCCGAGCTCGAAGGGAACAAAGTTTGCTTGAAGGGCTTCCTTAAAGCGAACTGGTTCAGAAATCACCCCGTCTTCTAAGGGTTGACGCCATTGACTGACCTCAAGCGAAGAAAGTGTTGTGTACTCGAAAGGAAGGATGCGTTCCTTGAGCGTACGAGTGACACGCTGCATCAGGATTTCTTTATTGTCGTGCATCACGACTCCGTTTCTGCCTGACCGCTGCTTTGCGGCTCTGATCACAGATTAACAACTAATTCGGTTTAGCTCCTGCTAAACTCATAACAATCCGATCACACCTTAAGGGAGTTTCGCAATGGCGCGTTTAACAATCCGTGATATCGCCCGCGAAGCAGGGGTTTCCCGAGCAGCAGTCTCCTTTGCCCTCAACGATCGCCCCGGCGTATCGCCGAGTACCCGAGCAAAAATTCTTGAAATCGCAGCCCGAATGGGATGGCGACCAAACGCAACTGCGCGCGCACTGTCATCCTCGCGATCAAATGCCGTCGGCCTCGTCCTTCAAAGACCACGCGTCAACAATTCATCCGAACGATTCTTCTTCGACTTCATCACCGGAGTCCAAGACGGACTAGACAACACTGGCATCGACCTGCTTCTCCACCTCTCACACTCGATGGAGGAAGAACTCCGGGCCTATCAGGAGTGGTGGGCACAGGGCCGCGTGGATGGCGTCATCGTTGTTGATCCTCGAGATGGCGACCCACGCCCCCAAAAACTCAACGAATATTCTCTGCCCACCGTTGTCATTGGCCAAAAATTTGACCGATGCGGCGCAGTAATTGGCAACGACGAACAAATGATTCGACTCCTTGCCGAACACTTGTTTGAGCAGGGATGCCGGCACATTGCCTTCGTGTGCGGGCCTACCTCTTTTTCTCACATCCAGCAGCGCATCGCCACTCTGCACAATTTTGGTCAGGAGCGCGGAATCTCAATTACTATCGCGGCGGATAACGAGTTTTCCGAGGCCTCGGCATTGGAAGCAACGCGAGCGCTCCTTGAAGCTCCCTTTGTGCCCGATGGGATCATTTTCGCGAATGAAATCCTCACGCTGGGAGGTTTTCAAGCCATCACTCAGAGCGGATTGAAGACTGGTGAGGACATTAAAATCTGTTCCTGCGAAGACTCCCCGATGCTCAGCATGTTTTCTCCAGCAGTTACCGCAATTTCGCGAAACCCGGCGACGATGGGATATGCGGGCGCCCAGCTTCTTTTGGAACAGCTGCAGGGAGAAGAAGCTCGGACAGTCTCTGATCAAGACCCTCAGTTGGTCGCGCGAGCATCAACCCTGTCTTCTCACAACTAGAAGCGCGAGAAGACCAGAGAGTATAAGAAGCACCACGCGTCCGTCTCTAGCACAGCATTTCGCATTTTAGTAAGATTGACCTTACCTAATTAAGGAAGGTCAATGTCTCGTCATCACATCGTCATTATCGTTTCCGGTTTCGCCGGGCTCACCGCCGCACGTCGCCTTAAGCATGCAGATGCGGATATCACGCTTTTAGCGCGAACCTCCCACCACCTTTTCCAACCACTCCTCTACCAGGTTGCTACTGGAATTCTATCTGAGGGCGATATCGCGCCAACTACGCGCGAGATCCTGCGGAAGCAGAAGAACGTGACCGTTCTGCAGGCGCTCGTCGAGGAGATCGACGTCGAGGCACGCGTCGTCAAGTGGCGCAACCACAACAAGCACGAGCAGACCGAATACGACACGCTGATCGTGGCGGCGGGCGCCGGCCAGTCCTACTTCGGCAACGATCACTTCGCGGTCTTCGCGCCGGGCATGAAGACGATCGACGACGCCCTCGAGCTACGCGCGCGTATTTTCGGCGCCTTCGAGCTGGCCGAGATCGAGACCGACCCGGCTGCGGTCGAGAAGCTCCTGACCTTCGTCGTCGTGGGCGCCGGCCCGACCGGCGTGGAGATGGCCGGACAGATCCGCGAGCTCGCCTCTCACACACTCAAGGGCGAGTTCCGCAACATCGACCCGACCAAGGCGCGCGTCATCCTGGTGGACGGCGCCGAGCACCCCCTCCCCCCGTTCGGCGAGGAGCTCGGCATCAAGACCGAAGAGGCCCTGGCCAAGCTCGGCGTGGAGCTAAAGATGAACGCCTTCGTGACCGGCGTGGACGCCGAGGGCGTGACCCTGAAGTACAAGTCCGGCGAGGAAGAACGGATCGATTCCGTGTGCAAGGTGTGGGCCGCCGGCGTCGCCGCGAGCCCACTGGGCCGCGCGCTGGGCGAGGCCACGGGCGCCGAGGTGGACCGCGCGGGGCGCGTCACCGTCAACAAGGATCTCACCCTGCCCGGCCACCCCGAAATCTTCGTGCTCGGCGACATGATGGCCTTCCCGGGCGTTCCGGGAGTCGCCCAAGGTGCCATTCAATCGGCGCGTTTCGCTGCAGACACCGTACGAGCGCGCCTTGCCGGTCGCACACCGAAGCGCACAGAGTTCTCCTATTTCGACAAGGGATCAATGGCGACGATTGCACGTTTCAAAGCGGTCGTCCAAATGGGCAAGTTGGAACTGACTGGTTTCATGGCATGGGTTTCCTGGTGTTTTCTCCACTTGCTTTATATCGTCGGATTCAAGTCTCAAGTAGGAACTCTGGTCAACTGGTTTTTCAGCTTCCTTTCCGGCGCTCGTTCTCAGCGCACGACCACAAACCAGCAATTGGTTGCGCGTCTAGCGATGGAGCAGCTCGGGAGTGGAGTATCTGGAAAGCTGGTGGCCGGTGAGGACGTCGTAGAGGAACTGGTTCATTCTGCACAAGATGAGCACAGCGAACCCGAAGCGCACAATTAAGCCCTTGAGCGCGCGAACTTCTAGCGCTGCATAACACGAAAGGACCGGAAGCATTCGCTTCCGGTCCTTCTCATTGAGTGGGCCCTACCGGGCTCGAACCGATGACCTTCTGGGTGTAAACCAGATGCTCTAGCCAACTGAGCTAAAGGCCCGAAGCGCGCCCTTAATGAACGCACCAGTACAGCATAGAGGACAAGCAGCTATTACTTGGAATCAGATGCTGTGAGATTCATTGCGCGCGCTGCAAAAGAGCGAACGCAACATCGTCACGCAAGACTAAATTGCGCGAAAACTCAGCGCTTTCTCGAACGTGCAGTGAGACGAATTCCCGCCCATTCCGGAGCAAGCGCGCTTGCCGAAGTCGCATGGAGACCGGCTGTATGCGCGGCCTCTTCAACATCGGAAACAGGGACAGCACCAGGACGACCCGGCTTGGGAATAAGCACCCAGATCAAGCCACCGTCATCAAGATTTGACATGGCATCGACCAAGAGATCGGCAAGATCTTCTTCTTCAGCGTCTTCCGCGCGCCACCATACGATTGTTCCGTCAACGACATCTTCATAGTCGGGATCAACTAGCTCGTTTCCGCATTCCTCCTCAGCGAGTTGGCGCAAGCTCTGATCCGCATCATCGTCGAGATAAAACTCTTGAATAATCTGGCCCTTTGTGAACCCTAGTTTGACACTCACCGGAGTTCCCCTTCGAGCCACGACATTGTCAGTGTTTCTTC
>USHU01000096.1 GCA_900554605.1 uncultured Actinomyces sp. | reverse complement strand
GAGATTCACTCCAGCGCTGCGCGCAGCGCTGGCTAGTTCGCTGAGTGCCGTGGAATGAGTCTGGAGGAGAGACGTGTAGCGAGATTCCACGGTGCCCGCTGTCGAAATCGACTGAGCGCCATTCATCGATTCTTGGACAGTCTCGGATAGGTCGTCGATCTTTGCACCCTGCAGCTCAGCCGAGACCAGCGACAGAGTGACCGCTGTTGATCCGTATTCTCCGGCTACAACGTTGATGACGGTCATCTTGACCCCTTCGAAGAAGGAAGCGAATAGAACGATCAGTCCACTTCGACTGATCAAGTTGTTGAGTGTATGACTGTGGGTGAGCATGTGAAATGCTCACCCACAGTCATGTGCATGCTTCTTATGCGCAATGCGTCGAAGAAGACTCAGCGACCAATTCCCAGACCATTGAAGGTCGCTTCACCCTGTTGGTCAGTCGTAACGTAGTTGCCAGCGAGCTGATCCACCAAGCGCGCAAAGGCCTCGAGAGCCGCCTGCATCTGGTTCATGCCTTCGTTCCACTGACCCTGCTTCTGGGTGTAGGACTCCTTAGCAGCACCTTCCCAAGTGGCGCTACGAGCCGCAACATCCCTGTCGAACTCTCCGAGTCGGTTGAGCAGATCGGCTGCCTGCGAACGCAATTCAGCCGACACTTGCTGGAGTACCTGAGGGCTTACGCGAAAATCTCCACCGTTCATTTCCTCATCCAATCTCTCTATTAGTTCAACATGGCGGCACCGGCGCGGTTAACAGCAGCCTGTGCCTCCAATTCGTTCTGAGTGACCTTGCCACCGACGGAGGCAAGCGCACTATCAAAGTCAGTCAGAGCCTGAGTGGCCTTAGCCGAGCCAGCATCCCACTGGTCCATGACCGAGTTGAATGCCTGCGAAGCGCCACCCTGCCATCCACCGATGGCGGTAGCGACCTCGGCCTTCACCTTTGAGTTCAGCGTCTGCAGGTGGGTCTGCAGGTTACGGACTGCCGTGCGAATTGCGTTGTAGCTCTCTTGTTCGGCTGAGATATTTGCACCGCTCACAGTTCACCCTCCTAATTGTTGTTCGGGTTTCCCCGAAGTTCTCTATGCGATTGAGACCCTGTAACGGAGGGCACAATCTCGATGTCGGGTATTACATTATCGAAGCGATCTGGGAATGC
Source organism: uncultured Actinomyces sp. (assembly GCA_900554605.1). Lineage (GTDB taxonomy): Bacteria > Actinomycetota > Actinomycetes > Actinomycetales > Actinomycetaceae > Pauljensenia. The sequence goes on along the minus strand of USHU01000096.1, from coordinate 3,992 downwards.
AAATACAGGTTTCATGAAACCAGCTAGGCTTAAGACAGCACTATTGAGCAAAGGAACCTCATGGCAAGCACTACCGCATCCAGGCCTCCAGCCCTTATGCCCGTTAGCATTCGCATGGGTGAGAACACCGTCGATATGTCGGTGCCGACCAATGTCGCACTGGCAGAATTTGCCCCAAATATTGTGTCGCAAATCACACAATTATCTGCGAGTTCTGCCTCTCAGGGCTACCGAATTACGAATTCTCAGGGCAAGGTCCTCGACCAAAGCCAGACTCTGATCAATCAGGGAATCCAAGCAGGATCCGTTCTAATTCTGTCGAAAATTGGCGACAGCACACAGGATTTGCGCTATGACGACCTGGTGGAAGCGGTAGGAACCGCGGTTGAAAATGATCAGGCTCCGTGGAATTCTGACAATTCGGTCGATCTTAGCACACATGCTTCAGCGCTTTTAGTCCTCACGGCAGCTGTCCTCATCTTCACAGGCGGACGCGGAAGCACCATGGGACTCATCGTCGGATTATCCGGCGCAGTCCTCGCTTCCCTCGCCTGCGCGGTCATCGCACGCAACTCATCACGCCTCGCGCCCCTATCTCTTGCCCACTCAATTCCGATCCTCGCGGGCGCAGCTGTCATGAGCGCGATTCCCGGCTCTTGGTCAGGTCTTCCCCTTGCAGGCTTTGGAATTGCAGCGATGCTGAGCGCCTCGGTGCTCCTTGTCGTCCTCCCGAACGCTCTGCGCGGATCCATCACAGCACCGCTCACCTACGGTTTCTCGGCCACAGCAATTGGCCTATTGACTGGCTTCGCACACCTTTCCACGCAACGCGCAGCAAGTGCGGTCTATACCTTATTAATAGTGCTTATTTTGATCGCACCCTGGTTTGCCATGGCCAGAATTCCTGTGCGCGTGACAGGAATCCAAGAAACCATCGATCCCTACGAGGTCGTCCACAAGGTTCACGAGGGTTATATTCTGACCGTTTCCCTCAAAACTGGTGCTTCACTGGGAAGCCTAATCTGCATCCCACTCCTCCTCGACACACGCTATTCGCTGCTCCTCCTGATCTGTGCGGGCGTTGCGCTCTTGCTCTCAACGCGCTCACTGCGCTCACGCACCGAAGTTCTTATCGGCGCACTGCTGGGAATCATCCTGATCCTCAGCGGCGCAATCGGAAGCGCAGTCTTGATGCCTCAGGCGCTCATTCCCGTCGTTTTGCTTCTCTTCGTCGCAACCGGCTTGGTCCTGGCACTGACCGTTATTGATCCCAAGATGCGCCCGTGGGTCACTCGAATCGCTGACGCACTTTCTCTTGTCAGCATGCTTGCACTGGTGCCGATCGCAACTTTGGTGTGGGGAGTGCTCTAATGCCATCTAATAAGGACATCCTCGAAGCCCAGCGATTCAACCGCCGCAGGTTGGTCACCGCCTTCACTTCGGGCACTCCGGGAGGCAAGGAACTCGAATCAAAATCAACCACCCGCCCGCTCATTGTCGGAGCATCCATAGCCGCCGTTGTCGTCTTGATCGCAGTGGCAATTGGACGCTTCTTGCCGACATTGCCATCAGGCTGGGAAAACTCACACCTGATCATCACCAAGGGCGAAGGCGCACGCTACTACTCCATCGAGGGAACCCTGCGCCCGATTTCCAATGTCACTTCCGCGAAGCTTCTCAGCGAAAACGGCAAGATGGTGACCTCATCGGTCGCGACCTCCTCACTTGAAGGTATTCCGCGCGGAAGTGCGATCGGACTGAGCGACGTCCCCGACGATATCCCGGCAGCCTCCCAGCTTCATTCCTACGAGTGGACGTCCTGCGCCTCGTCCTCAGGCATGAAAACTTGGGTCGCTGGTAACCCCGACGGGCTCCAAAACGCCAACACCGCACTGGTATCAAACGAAGGCCGCCTCTACCTGGTCTCAGGCGGCGTCCGCTACCCCATCGATCCCTCGCGGTCTCAAGCCATTATTAACGTCCTGGACCTGTCGGGACGCAACGTCACCCCGGTCAGTGCAAGCTGGCTCAGTTTGTTCACCGAAGGGTCAACATTGACCCCGCTCAACATCCCCAACCTGGGCCGTCCCGTCTCGGGAATGTCATCACGAATCACGGCCGCACAGGTCGGAACACTGATCGAAGTCGATGAATCAGGTACCCCCAGGCGCTACGTCATCACCGGCGACGGAACGATCACCCCGCTCACGGACTTCTCCTACAAGCTCTACCAGGCCTCGTGGGCAGATCGCGGAAGCCCGCAAAACCTCATGATTGACCTCTCGGAGCTCGCATCGCTGACCGTGTCCACTCAGGGAATCATTCCCGCCGACTGGCCCACCCAAGTTGGCGAGGTCCTCGGCGGCGATGAACTGCCCTGCGCGCAGTTGACCATCAACCATTCCCAGGCCTCGACGAAGCTCATGTCCCTCTCGACCACCCAAATGGCCCAACTTAAGCCGCGCGATATCAACGTTCGCGGCGGTTCCGGTGCCCTGGTTCGAGCCTCATCTGGCGGCGCGGCAGGACCGGTCATCTTCGTCTCCGACCTCGGCAAGGCGCACGGGCTGGGATCAAACCCGGCAGATTCGCTGGCGCGACTCGGGCTGCCCGAAAACGCGGTCTCTCCCCTACCCGCAGCGTGGCTCGCGCTGATCCCCGAAGGACAAGAACTCACCTCGAGTGCCGCATGGGAAACGGTGGGTGCTCAGTGACACGCGTCAAAAAGGCTCTCCTCGGATCCTGCGCTGTGCTTGCCCTCTTTGCAGGCGCAGCAATCCCCGCTGCCAACGCTGACACGCCGACACCGGAAAGCACTCAGAGTGCCTCCGAAAACGAGCACTCACAGCCCAAGGCAGGAAACGGACCCTCGAAGGCGCCGGAAGAACCCTGCCAAATCGGCGTCGACAAGTGGCTCGCCCAAGCTCCCTCCGCGTATTCCTTCCTCGGAATGAAAGAGGCACTGGAACTCTCGCGTGGAAACGTTCGCGTTGCACTGGTTGATTCCGGAGTCGCCGCGGGCAACGCACACTTTAAGGATGCGGTAGAACCCGGCGTTGACCTCGTCGAATCCGGCGACGGACGAAAGGACTCCTTCGGGCACGGCACCGCGATCGCAGGACAAATTGCCGCTCGAGAAGTCTCAGGTTCGGGCGTCGTCGGTTTTGCCCCGCAATCCACCATCGTCCCCGTTCGCGTCTACGTTGACTCCAGCGACGACGCCAAGCGCGCGGGCAAGGGACCGACAGCCGCACGAACAGCCGACGGTATTCGTTGGGCTGCGGATCAGGGAATCCGCGTGATCGTTGTCCCGCAATCCTTGACATCTGACGATATTGCCCTGCGCACAGCCACCCAGTACGCGCACTCGAAGGGTGCGCTGGTTGTCGCTTCGGCTGGAAACGTCGAACAGAATGCAAACTCGGGTTCGCAAGACACAGCGGTCCGCTTTCCCGCGGGATACCCCGAGGCCCTGTCCGTGACCGCCGTTGATGCGCAAGGTAACCCCAGTCAGTCTGTCGTCCACGGAACGCACGTTGAAATCGCAGCTCCCGGCGCACAGATCGCAACCACTTTCTTTGCGAACGGCGACTGTATGTTCGCCACCTAAGGGGCATCGACCTCGTACGCAACGGGATACGTGGGCGCGATCGCGGCACTGATCGCAGCACGCTATCCCAATGAAACGCCAGACCAGTGGAAGTACCGGCTCCTCGCAACCGCCTTGCGCAGCTCGCCTTCGCAGCGCACCGCTGAGGAAGGGTGGGGAATCGTCGCGCCCTTCAATGCGCTCAATTTTGTCAACGACGGGACCATGCCCGGGCCGCAAAACCCGATCTACCCGCCGATCCAAAAAACCGCGAACCCGGTCATAGTTAAACCGGATCTCCCCGTTGATACGACGACTCCGCGCAGGCTGTGGGCGCTTGGAATTTCCGGTGCGGGACTAACAATTGTCATTGCAGTCCTGCTGATCCGCCGCCTCCGCGCGA
>USHU01000095.1 GCA_900554605.1 uncultured Actinomyces sp. | reverse complement strand
TCATGTCTTAATCATCTCAGACCTGCGGCATCGCGCCACGCGGGCACTCGCGTCAGAGGGAAGGTCTATCCACAGGGATGCAATGCCATCGGCGTTTTCCACAGATTTTTCCAAAGTTCGCACGTTTGGAAGCCGCTATTAAACACTGAATAGATGAACGAAGAAGAGACAGAAGGGAGCGTGCTCTCCCGATCGACACGAGAAGTTCATTTAGCACCGATAGACGGACGCTCTCACTCACAAGTCAGAGTGAAACGCGGATTTATGCTGACCATTTCGTCGGGACTTCCTCGGTGGGAAGTTAAGCAATACATTGATCGCGCACGTATTGCTTCTCTCGCACAATCACGAGATCCGCGGATCGTATTCGTTGGAACCAGCTCGCTTTGTATCCAGGGAGTTCCACTGTGGTCAGCGAACCATGACATCACCTTTTGGTGTCCTCAGCCCTATCCAAATTCCACACTCCCATCGGTACGCTACTCAGGTTTCACCATTCCACGTGTGAAGGTTCGAAAGTTGCGCAGACCTCCGCTCACGGATCATCGGTTAACTGAGAAAGGTGTTCAAGTAGAAGACAAATTGGATGCAGCTCTTCGTCTTGCAATGGGGCCGCAACACTTTGAGGCTTTTGTCGCCATGTGCATGATGTTGCACACCGAATCGGAATTCTCGCTACAGAGCATCGGGGACTCAAGGAAGCGTGAAAACAACCTGCGCGAGGAACTTACTCGACGATTGTCCGCTGCTCAGGAAAACGGCTGGAAATATGGAATTTCTACCGCGAAGCTCATTGTGAAGAACGCAGATGCAGGATGCGATAACCCCGCCGAAGCGGCAATGCTCTACGCGATCCGCAGCATCTATAGCGGTCCTGTACTGACACAGTTCGAGATGAACGGTAGTACAGGGAGATATTTCATCGATTTCGCTCTTCCAGAGAAACGCGTGGCGATCGAATTTGACGGAATGAGCAAACTGGGAAGCACGAATGAGGACCTCTACCGCGCAAAACAACAATGGATTCGTAGAGAACAGAACCTGCGCGACTGCGGATGGAATGTCATTCGATACACGTGGGAGCAGCTAAAGACCCTGCCTCGCCTTCAGATCGATCTTGCCCAACGGCTTGATTTGCTCGAGGCCATACCAACGACCTCGAGCCGGCTGTGGGACAAGGGGTATATCGACTGAATAGCTGACGTCTTCACCGCGACGCGGCTCTCCGAGGCCTTCCACATTCTTCGCGCGAAGTCGCTGCACTCACCCAACCTCCACACGTTGTCGCCAAATGTCACAGGCTATAGCGCATGACATTCACCGACTTCGTGCGCAATTAGATGAGAGCCATGCCAACTTCGTGTGACATTTAGGGATAAGCTGGCGGCACCCGATGCCACACAACCGCACCCCGAACAACCACAGCAAGCGCACCCCCGAACAACCACAGCAAGCGCGAAGTGCCCGCTTTACTTGTGCAGCGAGCACCTCACTTGTGCAGCGAGCACCTCACTTGTGCAGCAAGTGCCTTACTTGCGCATCAAGCCTTCTACTTGTGCGGCAGCCCCTTCGATTCAAGCCACTTCGAAGCAATCGAGGACGCAGATTGCGCCTCGGCAGTTGACTGCCGATTCATCTCAATCAAGTCCTTGGCGTCCAGAGCCGCGCTGACCTTATTGATAACAGCGGCAGCCTCTTGGTTAATCTTTGTAGAAACGACCGGCACGACGTGCGATGCCAAGAAGAGGCCCTTCGGATCCTTGAGGACAGTCAGAGTTCCGTCTGCAAGAGCGGGGTCGGAAGAGTAGATGTTCGCCAGCTGAATCGAACCATCATTCAGCGCCTTTACCGTCAGCGGCCCGCCCGAGTCTTCAATCGGCGTGAAACCAACCTTCACACCGTATTCCGATTCCAGTCCCTTCGGCCCATACGGACGCGTCGCAAGCTCAGAATTGCCGCCAAGAGTGATCTGTCCAGCGTGCGCCAGGTCACCAATTGAGCTTAGAGAGTGCTCGGAAGCGAAAGAAGTGGTGACAACATAGGAGTCTTGGTCGGTTGCGGGGGCTTCATCCAATACGCGCAATCCCTTGGGCAGGGCTGCGCCCAGTGCCTGGTAAACCTCAGCATCCGCACGAGCACTCGCGTCTTTATCGAAGTACTGGAGCAAGTTGCCCGTGTACTCTGGGAAAACATCGATCGAACCGGATTCCAGCTCGGGCATGTAGACCTCGCGCTGGCCAATGCGCAGCTGACGCTCGACTGTGAAGCCTGATCCTTCGAGCGCCTGGGCATAGACCTCGGCCAGGATTTCATTCGAATAATAGTCTTGGGAGCCAACCACGATCTTTGACGAGGCCGCACCTTCCTCCGCTTTTTCGCCACCTTCCAGGGACTTCCCTGTGCTGCATGCGGTGAGTGCAACGGCAGTAAATGCCGCTACAACGGCGGCGAGAGCAGAGCGTTTCATTATCTCTCCTTTGGTTTTGCCTTCTGAGTGTAGAAAAGCCTGTAAGCGAATGTGTTGAAGTTATATAGCTTGTGAATCCGAATGGGTTCTGGAGCGCAGGCTACGTATGAGCCCTGCAAGTATGGCGTCGGTGACGAGTGCCAGCGCAACAACAACGATCGCGCCTCCGATCATCTGTCCATAATCACGCGTCTTCAGCCCCGTGTAGAGGAAACGTCCCAATCCAAGGTTCGCTGTGTATGCAGCCAGTGTGGCCGTCGCGATCACCTGGAGTACCGCTGAGCGCACACCCGCAAGAATCAGTGGTGCGCCCGCTGGGATCTCTAGCTGTGTAAGGATCTGACCTTCAGTCAGACCGATCGCTCGCGCTGCATCGGATGATCCTTGAGAAGAGATCACACCGGAATATGCACCTGCGATAATCGGCGGGATTGCAAGTGCAATCAAAGCCATCAAGGGAGCTTGCCAGCCGATTCCAAGCGACAAGCCAACCAGGGTGAGGAGGCCAAGAGTAGGCACCGCTCGCGCGGCACCGGTCCCGATCATGACGAGGTTCTTCCAACGTCCGGTGTGCCCGATATACAGTCCGATTGGCAATGCGATGAGTGCCGAAATAGAAACAACAGCTGCAACGAAGACGATGTGCTGACTGACTCGTTCGAAAATCCCGGATGGCCCTAGCCAATTGTGTCCATCTGCCAGCCATTGAAAGGCTTCAAATAGGAGGTTCATTGCCTTTGCCTCCACGGTGTCATTAGCGCTCCTAGGCCGACTGCAAGTGCATCCAAAAGCAGAGCCAAGGCAATCGTCATCACCAGCCCGGCCAAGACTTCAACGGTCAATCCACGCTGGAAGCCATCGGTAAACAAAGTTCCCAGCGAGCGCACGCCGATGAAGGCACCGACCGTAACCAAAGAAACCGTCGAGGTAATGACCACGCGTGTCCCAGAAACGATCACTGGAACAGCCAAAGGAAGTTCAACCGTGCAGAATCGGCAGAGTCGCGACATTCCCAGCGCATCGGCGGACTCGAGGACGTCAGCAGGAACAGCGGCGAAGGCCTCGGCGCACTGACGAATCAGCACGGCGATTCCGTAAATCGTTAGCACAACAACCATGTTGACCCGCGAGCGAAGAGCGATCCCTGACAGAACAGGAATGACAATCAGGAGCGGCAACGAAGGCACCGCGTAGAGAACTGTCAGGAAAGAGAGAACTGCACCCCCGATCCCTTTCGAACGCTGCGCCCACGCTCCTATAGGAACTGCAATCAGCACCGAAGCAATAATCGCGGGCACTGCGATGGTGAGATGGGTGAGGGTGAGCTCACCGATGAGCGCCCAGGAACCGGAGAGCCAGTTCACGCGCGCTCCCCCTGTGCGTCGTTTGCCGAGGCCAAGCCGGGTTTGCCCGCTTGAGATCCGTCGGGTGCGCCCTCCAAAATTCGTTCACGCTCGCTGATTGCAGACGTTCCAAGGAACTCGCGAACAAAGTCATTGGCCGGGTTCAGGAGAAGATCGCGCGGAGTGCCTTCTTGGGCAATCTGAGCCCCCTCGCGCAGGAGGGCAATGCGATCACCCAGCAAGATGGCCTCGTCGATGTCGTGGGTAACGAAGAGGATCGTGGTGCCCAAGGATTTTTGAATGCGACGAAGTTGGCGCTGGAGGTCAGCTCGGACCAGAGGGTCGAGAGCTCCGAAGGGTTCATCCATGAGGAGGATGTCGGCACGGTTTGCCAGGGCTCGCGCGACACCGACGCGTTGACGCTGGCCGCCAGAAAGCTGCGCGGGATAGCGCTTTGCCATTGAGGGATCGAGGCCGACGAGCTCCATGAGTTTGAGCGCATCTGCTCGCGCGCTTGCCTTTGATGCGCCTTCGAGAACTGGAACGGTTGCAATGTTGTCAACGATTGTTCGATGCGGGAAGAGACCCCCGTCTTGGAGGACGTAGCCGATGGAACGGCGAAGAGCGACAGGATCTTCATTGGCGACGTTTCGGCCTCGGACGGTGACGGTCCCGGATGTTGGAGTGACCATGCGGTTGACCATCCGCATGAGCGTGGTCTTGCCGCATCCTGACGTCCCGAGGAACACTGTTGTTGTATGCGGGGCAATCGTTAGTGAAAAATTCTCTACTGCTCGAGTGTCAGGCGGATATGTCTTTGAAACAGTGTCGAATGTGATCATGGTGTTCCTTTTCGCAACGATGCGAGACCGACGCGTAACTGCCATTTTGCGGTGTCATAGATAGGAACGAATGGCTAGAGCAAATTATTTCTGTTTCTTGCCAATTTGAGACAGCTCACAAACGGATCTGCGGCTACCTCGACGCAAGAGTCCTGCCGTGCCACCCGTCTAGCTACCTCCACGCGAAGTCAGCAAATGCCACAGGCTATAACGCATGACATTCACCAACTTCATGTGACAGCAGCAAACGAACGCCCTGTTGCGGAAACGACAAGAGCATCACAAGCAGCGCTGCGGCCCACGACAATTTGGCCAAGGCAGATATAACGAGGCCCGGGCGTCTTCCCCAAACGCCCGGGCCTGTTCAGCTGAGTTGTACTGCCCGACTGTCGAGCCGCGTGCTCAGTCCGCCTGTCTAGCCACCTCCACACGTTGTAGCTAAATGTCACAGGCTATAACGCATGACATTCACCGACTTCGTGTGCGAATTAGCGGAGCGGCAAGACAACGCAAGCCGAAGCCC
>USHU01000094.1 GCA_900554605.1 uncultured Actinomyces sp. | reverse complement strand
GGGAAAATGGTTGCTTTGTGTCGTTCAGGGTACTTACGCACGTAAACCAGGTAGGAAATAACCACCAAAATCCACACCACCATGAAGAGCGTCGCCGAAGTTGCTGTCACCACGGTGAAGACGCTGAGGATCGAATCCCCAAATGCCAAAAGAACCGCTCCCGACAGAAGGAAGACGCATGAAAGGAAGAGTGCGTTTTGGGGAATGTGGCGCTTTGAGAGACGGCCGAAGAAGGGCGCGGCGTCTCCTTGGATCGATAGCGAGAAGAGCATCCTCGAGGTGGAGTAGATTCCCGAATTTGCCGAAGAAGCAGCAGAGGTGAGAACAACAAGGTTCACCAGCGATGCTGCCATTCCCAGGCCGGTCATCGAAAACATCGTGACGAATGGGGATTGAGACTTATCGATTTGGTTCCACGGCGTCACCATCATGATCACCGCAAGTGCACAGATGTAGAAGATCACCACGCGCACGGGAATCGAGTTGATTGCCTTGGGTAGAGTTTTCTCTGGATTGGCGGTTTCTGCAACCGTCGTCCCCACAAGTTCGATACCTACAAAGGCGAAGATCGCGATTTGGAAGCCGCCTAAGAATCCCATAAAGCCGGTGGGGAATATTCCTCCATGCACCCATAGGTTCGAAACCGCGGCTGTTGTTCCCGCATTGTCGTGCATGCCGATCGCTACCATGATGACGCCGACGACAATCAGGGCAACAATGGCGACGATCTTGATCATGGCAAACCAGAATTCGGTTTCACCGAAGGCCTTAACCGTCATGGCGTTGAGCGCAAAGAGCAAGAGGGCGGTTGCAACAACGGGGATCCAAGAGGGAAGATCCGGCCACCAGAAATGGACGTAACCGGTGATGGCGACGACGTCTGCAATACCGGTAACGACCCAGCACAGCCAGTAGGTCCAGCCCATGACAAAACCCATGGAAGGGCCAAGGAAGTGGCGGATGATATCGGCGAAGGTCCCGTATTGGCGGTCCGACAGAAGGATCTCGCCCATAGCGCGCATGAACAAGAACAGTGCGCTGCCGATGATGAGGTACACCAAGAGAATCGAGGGACCCGCTGTGGCAATGGTCTTACCCGAGCCCATGAAAAGGCCAGTACCGATTGCGCCGCCGATAGCGATGAGCTGAATGTGGCGATTCGTCAGGTTGCGTTGGAGCTGGCGGCCCGAGGCCTCACCACTGTTCTCCTCAGCATGTCCGCTGGTGCTCATGTTGGTCCATTCTTCTAGCTGAGTTTTCCACGCTAGCACGCCTCATCGTGATAGATGGAAGAAAATAACTTGTGTGAGCGAAAAAATGATCTCTATCGCCGATGTTCCTACCGAGCGCGCACGTCGCTATGGACATCAACTTGCCTCGCACATGGTGCGGAAAATTGACGCGCAGTGGGACGATGAATCAGCGCGCGGAACCCTGGCCTTTACTCGCGAGGGTATGCCCAGCGGTGAGTGCGTAATCTCGTGCACCGACCAGCATTTACGTCTTGAACTAGAGACCTCTCCCGAGGCCGTGGAACACCTGGAGTCCGTCGTCGGGATTCACCTAGCCCGCTTTGGGTACCGCGATGGGCTTGAAATCGCATGGGTCAGGACTGACCCTCAGACCGGAGAAGAGGTCGCTGGATCCACACAGGGTCCTTTGACGGCTGAGGATATCGAGCGTCACCGTCGCTCTAAGTAATCCTTTGCGCTATCAACAGCCTGGTCCCACAGGCCGGCCTCATTTTCCCAAAGCTGATAGGCCTCGTCTTCGTCATCACTGAGGGCAGAGATTCCGAATTCTTCAACGTGAAGTGCGACCTTGCCCTTTTCTTCGGATAAAGAGACCTCGACGGTAGTCAGGGATTCCTCGGGGAACTCGTCGCTAGCCAGCGGGTACCAGCGGAAGGTGACAACGTCCATGGGGTCTTCGTCGACCTTCTCGACGAGCCATGTCCCGGCTTCTGGATCGGTGATGTGGTACACGCCGTTATCGTCGCGTTCGACCTCGTGGTCACCTAGAGGACCGTCGTTAATCCACCAGCCCGGTTCGGAGACCAGAGCCCACGCGTCTTCGATGGTGGTGCCAACGAGGACCTCAGCTTCAACACTGTCCGTGTTCTGGCCTGGGGTTTCTGATTCGTCATCGCCGAAAAAGTCCATAGCTCAACGTTAGCGAGCCGCGGCCCAACTGCCAAGATCTAGGAAGATTTTGCGGAGGTATTGAGCCAGCTCCGCAGCCGGAAGCGTCTCAGGAGTCAGCGCCACACTGAACATCGGTGGTGGGAACGACGTTTCGCAGGAAGTAGCCTTCGACGGCTGTCGCCACGCATTTGCTGCCACTCTTTGAGTAAGCGGTGTGGTTCCAACCTTCCCACGTCACCAATACGCCCGAGGACAGTTCCTTAGCCAGGTTTTGTGACATGACGTAGGGCGTTGCAGGATCATGAGTCGTTCCAACGACCATGATCGGAGGCGCGCCTTGCGCGCTAATCGGCTGGCGTTTCGCGTGCGAGGTGGGCCACCCCTCAAGACCGGCTGAAGTGAAACCTGCTTCTTCACCAAAGACCAGTAATTCGCTCTTCAGGGTTTCGTAGCCCTTTGTCCACTGATCTGCGTTTCCGACAGGCGAGTAGTCCAGCGAGTTGATCGCGACAATCGCATCCATCGAGTTCGAGGCGTATGAGCCGTCCTTGTTTCGTTCATTGAGGAGATCCGCCACGAAGAGCAGCATGGAGCCGTCGTTTGAATTCAGAGCCGAGGTCATGGCCTGCGTCAAAATTGAGTAGGTCTCGGTCGAGTACAGCAGTCCGATAACGGCACTCATCGCCAGATTGCGCGTCAGAGGACGGTTCGCATCTGAGGTCTCAAGCGGCGAATTCTCCAAGCTATCGAAGAATGCCTTCATCTTTCGCATTCCCGCGTCCGCATCGCCAGTGAGCGGGCAGTTGCGCCCGGCTTGGCAGTCCTCAACCCAGTGGCGGAGAGAGGCCTCGAAACCGCGCATCTGCATGGCAGCGAGGTCATCGCCTTGTACTGCAGGATCAACCGCACCATCAAGGACCATGTGTCCAACGTTTGTTGGGAAAAGTCCTGCGTAGGTTGCACCGAGGAATGTTCCATAGGAGTAACCCAGGTAATTGAACTTGTCCTGTCCCAGCAGCGCGCGGACCATGTCAAAGTCCTTCGCCGCATTGACCGTGTCAACATGCTTATACAGGTTTCCACTTAGATCCTGGCATCCCTTGGCGAGGTCAGCAGAATCTTTCTTTGCCTGTTCAATAAGTTGAGCAGGAGTTGCATTCGGGTCTTTATCGCTTCCTGTACCAGCTGCCTGCTTATCGCGGTCTTCGTCGCTCAGGCAGCGAACAGGAGTAGATGCACCTACCCCTCGCGGGTCCAAAGCTACGATGTCGAAAGCCCCGACAAGCCCATTCCCTAAGGAACTGTTGACTTGGGAGACAATCGAGGACACGGCTGCCCCACCGGGACCACCGAGATTAAAGAAAAGAGCTTTGCCTTCACTCTGATCGGCGCGGTGGATTGCCAAGGCAAGAGTGATTTGATTCCCGTCAAGGTTTTCCCAGTCCAGAGGCGCGGTCAGCGACGCGCACTGATACTTGTCAATGTCACGCGGCGCAGCGACGCCGTTGCTGGTGATTTCCGAAACTTCACACTGTCGCCAATTGAGGGGCTGAGAGTAGAACTGATCCTTCGTCGGCTTCCCGGGAAGAGGATCAGCGCTGTGTGGAACCGTCACCTTGTTCTGATTGTTCGGGCTGACGGCGGCAGCCGCCTCTGCAAAGCTATCGATCGAGCCCTTGAAGTAGTACGCAACACCGAAATTCGATGCGAGCGCAAGCACCACGAGGACGGCGACAATCAAGCGAGAGCGTGAGTTCATGCCCCTACCCTATTAGATGTTTAGACCTGCGGTCGAAGCGAGAGCGTCATCGCTTCCAAAATCAGAGGGACTGACATGTTTGTTGTCAGCCGCTTTCGAGCTTCCTCAATCGCCTGGACGCGGGTCATGGTCTGCTGCGGCGTTGAGCGCGTAGCCAGTTCTTCGATGAGGTCCGTGCAGTCATCATTAATAGGTTCTTGATCGCTTCCCAGTTGTCGCATGAGGACATCACGGTAAATCCCAAGAAGATCAACAAGCGCTCGATCGAGCGCGTCTTGAATAGCGCGCTTCGAGCGCCGTTTCTGTTCATCCTCGAGCTCGCGAATGCGTGCGCGCTGGTGCGAGGCCGGGGTCTGGCCTTCTTCCATTCCGAGCTGGCGCATAAGTTCAGCTTTTTCGCGGGCATTGCGTTCTTCGGATTGAGATTCTGCCTGAGCTTTCGCAATGGAATGCAGGTCTTCAGCGGCAAAAACAGCTTCGCCGACGGAACGCACCTGTGCCGGGGCAGTAATGATTGACCGACGACGCTGGCGCATCTTCGGGTCTTTGGCCAGCGCGCGAGCCAAGCCGATATGCGATTGGGCTGCACGGGCAGCGGAAAGAGCATCCGCGGGTTCAACCCCGTCACGACGAACGAGGAGATCTGCGACTGCGTGCGGATCTGGGATTCGCAACCCAAGGTGGCGGCATCGTGAACGAATCGTTGTGATCATGTCTTCCGCACTGGGCGCACACAGCAACCACACGGTGCGTTCGGGAGGTTCCTCAACTGCCTTGAGAAGAACATTCGCGGTACGTTCCATCATGCGGTCCGCATCTTCAATGACAATGACTCGCCAGCGTCCCTGCGAAGGAGCTGTCTGCGCGCGCACGACGATTTGTCGCACTTCATCGATGCGAATCTGGGTTGACTCCGTGCTGAGGATTGTCACGTCCCCATTTGTCCGAGCCAGAGTCGTGATGCATCCCGGGCACTGACCACACCCTGGGACATCCCCCGTGCACTGTAAGGAGGCTGCAAAAGCCATAGCAGCAACGGATCGACCTGAGCCGGGAGGCCCGGTGATGAGCCACGCGTGGGTCATGGAGCGTGCTGCATCATCAACGGGAATTCCTTGGGACGCGCGGTCGACAATTGCGCGAGCGCCGTCAGCAGCCTGTCGCAATACCGCCAGGGCATGTTCCTGGCCAACCACTTCGTCCCAGACACTCACAGGAGAATGCCGTCCTCTTCCAGAAGAGCCCAGAGCGTTGCCTGAGACTCAATGGGCTTGGCATCTTCTGCAGCTTCTTCGGGCAATCCCTGGAATGCCTCGTCAACGCGTTCTT
>USHU01000093.1 GCA_900554605.1 uncultured Actinomyces sp. | reverse complement strand
GATGCGGTAGCGCCGGACTTGGCGCGCTTGCGATCCTCGCGAGCTTGCCGCTTCGCTGCGCGTGCCTCTTCGCGCGCCTGCTTACGCTGAGACTTCGCGGGGGTATCGGTCTTTCGTGAACGGCCGCGGAGGACAAAGATGACAATGCCTGCAAGAACAACAAGGCCGCCAGCGACCGCTGCAACGATGATCCATGTTGTTGAAGAAATTGAGTCAATGAGAGAGCCTGACTTTGCTGCAGCAGTACGGTTGCGATCGGGAGCAGCGGGATCTGTCGGCGCTGGTGTCAAAGGCTCAAACGAGGGAACGGGCGTACTGTACTGTGCAGCGACGGTCGCGTTGCCCTGGTAAGCATTAGTCTTCTTCCCGTGGACGGCGACCTTTCCATCGGGCTTATTCCACAAGACGATCTGTCCGACGGGGGAGTATTTTGAATCGTCTCGTTGATTGGCCCACTCATCGGTGAACTTTGCCCCTGCAGAGGCAGAATCAAGATCAAAAACCAGCGGGCGGATGCTGATGTAGCCAATATCTCGCGGGCGGCCGAGGAATTCGGTTTCCTGCATTAACTGTTCGCTTGAATAGACAAAGATAAACTCGCCTTTGTCATCAAGTGAATAGTACTTTCCTGCGTTTTCGGGGCCTTCGAAAGGCGGGAAGATCGAGCAACGAGTGAAGTTATCACCTTGGGCAAACTCGATGCGGTAGTCGTTATTACCATTTGAAAACGACTTGCACTTGCCTTCGTCGATCTGCTTGGTGCGGTCATACACTTCAAGCGCGTGTCCGACGCTTCCCTTGTTGTAGACACTCAATGTCACCGAGACGGTCAAGTCTGAATCTGCAGCCTGCGCTGTTGTTGCAGTAGGGAGCACCAATGCTCCTGCAAGCACGAGTGTGGCCGCTGTCGAATACAAACGCTTCATTGAGGCATCCTTTGAAAGTGAATCACGCTATTTCAAGCATATCGAATTGTGAGGGGTGCGCAAAAACAGTTATTCCGCGGGTGGAGCAAAGGGATTTTTTCCCCGCTCTGTCTGGGAATCCCCGGGGAAAAACTCACTTTGGGCCGATGAAGACGAGAGCTGCGTGGGTGGCGAATAATCCTGAACGGAGGGCACAACAGGCGCATCTTCCGCATGAAAATCATCTGAAAGTTTGAAGGGATTTTGCCCGGTATCTCCGGGAGTTAGCGAGCCGGAAAAACCTGTCCCACTTTGGTAACTCGGTGGAACTGCGAAACCTCGCTGTTCGCGTTCCTTTCTCCTGCTGTTTGCGCGCATGATCATGGGAACGCCGATGATGAAGAAGAGACAGACGACCGGAACGAGAATGATCTTGATAATCGTCCCGATCCCGCGTGCAGGCCGGTAAGGAGTGGGGCTGGGGGATGGGGTATAGGGCGTGATGGAGCGGGTGTGTACTACTGCCTCGAGACCAGAAGGAAGCTCGGCGGGAACGACACCGTTCACTTCCTTGCGCTCGATTGCGTGGAAGTCGCTGAAGATCTGTACGCTCCCCTTCGCGCCAATCAGCGTTTCCGATGTGCTCATCCACTTCGCTTCATCAGCGGAGCTATCGTCTTCATCCAGTACCGCTCCCGGGCTGAGTTCCGAAATGGTCAGGTAGCTCCCCTGCAGGTATGCGTCATGGCGCGTCAATTTGACGTCACTGGGAAGCCCAAGATTGAGCTCCTCAAGTTTCAGGAGTTTTGCGGCAAAAGTAAGGTTTCCTTGGTCATCGATCTCGATGTAAGGATTAACAAAACGATTGAACTTTGTTGTAATTCTGCAATCATTCGAGTAAGTTCCCGCCTCAAAGTGCACTTCGGACCATTCCGTTACCTGGGGTACTGCTTCGCACGCTTTCTGATCGAGACTCTTGGAATAATCGCTGATATAGATTGAGTAGCTCACACCCGATGTGCCGACAAAGAATTGCTCGGAAAGATCAACCTCGTTTCGCGCGGCGTGTGCCGGGGAGGCGCCAAGTATCCCGCCGACAATGCTCAGCATGCACATACATGCAAGGAAAAGTGTTTTCGTTCGTCGTCGTAAGACCTGCAATGCTAATTCCTTGTGCGATAGTGCCAGATTACCGAGGCCGTGCCCCAGCGGTGTGCGTTTAGTTCGACGGGGGTGCGTAGGGGTTCGTTGGCCCCTGAGTTGAAGAAGAGGGGTCAACGGTTGAAGGAGTTGAGTGCTCGGCAGAAGGCGCGAAAACCTCGTCTGCTGAAAGAGCGAAGGGATTCTTCACGTGCGAGGCGGAAGTAGGTGTACTCGGCTGATAGGCGGCGGGGATGACGAAGCCACTGGTCTCTTGCTTGCGGCGTTTCTTATTCGCCCTCCTCACTAGGGCAATCGCCCCGAACACGATGGCAACGAAGCCGAACATGAAGTACTTACCGATGAAACTTGTGAGGAGCCTCGGGGTAGGAAGAGCGCCGGTGGCGCGCCACGTAGGGCTTGGGGAAGAAGAGGGCTGGAGCGCTTCAAGACTGGTCGGCATGTCGGCAGCAGCAATGCCCTTGTACTCTTGGCGTTCTTGGGTGTGGAAATAATCATTTTGCTCGAGAGTTCCCTCTGCTCCGAGAACTCGAGCTGATGCATTTTCCCAGGTAATGGTGTCGGAGTATTCGCTTCGGTCGAGAGCCGCACCCGGGGTTGCCTTTGTTCCCCGGAAATAAGTACCGCTCAGAGAAAAACGGCGGGAAGTAAGCGAGGCGTCATTTGGAAAAGTGACCCCCAGATCGTCAAGAGTGACTTGCTTTGCAGCAAAAGTAACGTTTCCGTTGCTATCGACGCCGATATAAGGATTGACGTGACGATTGAAGTCCGTCGTGATCTCACAACGGCTGTAGTACTTACTTGTCGAAAAATCGACGATTGACCACTCCTGGACAAATGGCAGCGCAGTACACGTGTCCTCAGTGATGGTCTGAGATTCGTCGGTCACAGTGACCCTGTATTGAGTGCGACCATCGCGCTCAATACGAACGTCCTCGTTGATTCTGATGTCTTTGTCCAAGGCATGTGCAGGCTGAGCCCCAGCGATGGGGAGAAAAAGAGTCAGCGCACAGGCGCATGCAAGGACAAGGGCGTGTGTGTGTCGATGAAGTGGCAGGTGCATGCATGACTCCTTTGAGTGAGGTGGCCGTCAAGCGGCTGCGTCTCAGTGTGAAGAATACTAGTTTGTCGGGGGAGCGAAGCGGCTTCGCGGGGAAGACGAAGGATCGTCTGGCGTAACACCGCTTTGCGCGGAAGACTCCGGTGGAGGAGGAATTCTCTCTTCGGGAGGAAGAACGAAGGGGGAACGAGGCGAAGCTCTTCCCTCCGCGTGGTCATCGCTGAGCTGCTCATCAACTTTCGCTTCGGTTTGACGACGAGATTTTTGAGCGTCCTGCTGCTGTTTCGCGTTCCATATTGAGTACACGCCGAAGGCTGCGAAGACGAATACGCTCAGCCCCATGATCTTTTTGATGAGAGCATCGCCGTCGATGTCCACCAGTGGTGTATGCGTTGGCGGAACCGAAGAAGAACGCTGTGTTCTTGTGGCGCGTGGTGTCGCTTGCATAGATGGCGTTGGAGCTGCGACCACTTCAAGGTCTGTTGGAAGCTCGTCAGGCGCAACTTCCGGCATTGAAACGCGCCTCGTCGATCGAAAATCGCTTGTAGGTGAAAAAGTACCAACAGCCGCAAGGGAAGAGCCAAGATCGCCACTCCACTGGACGTGCACGCGGTTTCGCGGCCCGTTACTCACAGTGCCACCGGGACTCATTTTTGAGATCTTCAGGCTGATCCCCGCGAAGCTGAGATCTCGAGTGAGATAGGACGTGCCCTCCGGGAAGGAAACCTTGAAATCCTCAAGGCGAAGGGGACGCGTGACAAAAGTAAAAGCTCCATCATCGCTGGCCTCCACATAAGGGTTGTTTAACGTGAAGAAACTCGCCTTGATCGAACACGTCTTGCGCTGTGGATCAGTGGAATAGGTGGTCTGGGCATTATTCCGCGCTTGAGGAAGAGCCTTGCAGCTATCCTCCGTGATCGTCCCCGAGGAGTCAAAAACCCACAGTTCGTACGACAACAACCCCATATCGTAGAAAACGAACGACTCGTGGATCGTCACGCGATTATTCACGGCATGCGCGGGAGCCCCTTGGAAAAGCAGAAGAAAAGCTCCCGCGCACACGCAACTCAGGACACAAGCAAGCAATCGCCTCGGCAATGAAAAAGCCATGTACGCTCCAATGCCTACTGGCCCAAGCCAGGGGAGGGGAGGGGAGGCGGAGAAGAAGGACGCGAGCGCTTACGAGCCGAGCGCGTGAGTATTGCGATGCTGACAATCAAGATCACCATCGACGGGATGAGTAACTTCGAGCTCGGGCATGAACACGTCTCACGGTCCCCGGGATAAGGTAGCGCTCCCGTCGCTGGAGTGAAAGGAGTGCTCGTCGTCGAGGGCCTCGCCGGAATATCCTCGAGGCCAGAGGGAAGCTCGACGGGGGCGATTCCTTGATACTCAACGCGATTAGTCGTGCGGAAATCTTCCGCTTTCTCGATGGTCCCCGTCACGCCGACGATCTGAGGAACATCATCCTTCCACGTAATAAAGCCCTTGACGCTATCGCTGACTTTTCCTCCGGGACTCATCTGTGAAAGTTGACCGGTATCAGCACTGAAGTAGAACTCGTGCTCTGTTAGGGAAGTTCCCGCGGGAAAAGTGATGTTGAGGTCCGACAATTGGATGCTCTTTGCCGCGAAGACAAAGTTCCCTTCTTGGTCAGTGCCAACATAGGGATTCTTATCACGCGTGTATTTCGTAGCGATCTGGCAGTTGCTTGCCGCTGACGCAGCTTTAAATTGCACTTCTGACCACTCAATGACCTGGGAGAGGGAGTTGCACGTGTCCAGAGTGATGGTCTTCGTTAAGTCGACAATCTTCAAGCGGTACGTGATTGAGCCCGAGGCTGAGAGCGAATACTGCTCCTCAATCTGAACTCCCTGATCTTGAGCGTGGGCGGGCGTCGCACTCAGTGCAGCGGTAAGAGTGAGCGCGCAAGCGAGGGAAGCGGCACGCTTCAGTAGAGAGAGCGTCATCAGGATTCCTTCTGTTCAGCAGTTGATTTCCGAGGCCGGAGCGGGCTTGGTGCGTCTGTGAAGTGAGGGAGCGGTGGAGAAGACAGTGGGGCGAACGCTTTCAAAGCGCTCGCCCCACCGACTGTTCAGGTTTGAGTGCTACTCAGGCCTGAGGGTACTGTCCGGGCTGCTGTCCCTGAT
>USHU01000092.1 GCA_900554605.1 uncultured Actinomyces sp. | reverse complement strand
TGGGGGATGGGTGGAGTGCTCGGTCGTTGCAATCGCTGCTTTCATTGGACAGTTCCTCCGCCGTCAAATGCTCAAGCGCCACATGAACCACTTCGGTGTGTGGATGGTGTGTGGAGGCGTCGCTGCAAGCGTGTACATCCTGTGCGTCTACTTGGCGCAAAAGTACATGGGGATTGATCCCACTCACCAAGCGGGATTTATTTCAGCGCTCCTCTTCTTGGTTCCAGGCTTCCCGCTGGTTACCGGGATTATTGACTTGGTGCGTCACGATTTTGCCGGTGGTATTCAGCGCATCGTCTACGTTGCCATGCTGGTTGTCTCCGCTGGTGTTGCCGTATGGAGTATCTCCAAGGTCTTCAACTGGTCAGTCACCCCCGAATACGTTGTTTCACTTCCTGCTTATATCCACTTCCCGCTACGCTTCTTCACCAGTTTTGTTGCAGCCTTTGGCTTCGCGATGCTCTTTAATTCCCCGCCTAAGGTTTGCGCTGCTGCGGCTCTGATCGGCGCGGTCATCAACACCGGCCGTATCGCTTTGGCTGTTGAACTGGGAATGCCGGTGCCCGCGGCAGTGGGACTTGCTGCCCTGTGTGCTGGACTTTTGGCGGCTGCTGTTGCGGCGAAGACGCGCTATTCGCGCGTGACCTTGTCCGTTCCTGCCGTGGTTATCATGATCCCTGGTGTTCCGCTGTATCGTTCGCTCACGTACTTGAACAATGGCCAGACGATGGAAGCTCTCGAGCAGCTGTCTACCGTTCTCTTCACAATTGTTGCGATCGGTATTGGCCTGGCGATTTCGCGAATGCTGACCGACCGTGCGTGGCTCATGGAATCGCCGACCGGAGTTCCTCGCCTTGAAGAGGCAACGAACGAGGCCTAAAAAGCCTGTCCACCATGTGCACTCGTCGTGCCCGGTGCAACGAGCCTTCATAGACTGAAGGTGTGAAGACTACATCGAATGTTCCTCGTCCTGCAGGTTCTGGAATGCCCACGGTCAAGTACCGAGCATTCCTCGACACGAACCCTGTTGACCTTCCTGACCGACAGTGGCCCTCGAAGCGTATCACCCATGCGCCTCGGTGGATGTCAACGGATCTAC
The DNA here is from genome assembly GCA_900554605.1 of uncultured Actinomyces sp. GTDB lineage: Bacteria > Actinomycetota > Actinomycetes > Actinomycetales > Actinomycetaceae > Pauljensenia. The sequence continues at coordinate 4,235 of USHU01000092.1, read as the reverse complement.
GCGATGGAAACCAAGCTCTGATCGAGCCCATGGATCCGGCACGTAAGCGCAAGATGTTTGATCTTCTTGTTCGCATGGGATACAAGGAAATCGAAATTGGATTCCCCTCGGCTTCACAGACTGATTTCGATTTTGTTCGTTCTCTGTTGGAAGACGACGCCCTTCCCGAGGACCTCACCATTTCGGTGCTGACGCAGTCGCGCCCCGAGCTTATTGAGCGTACCGTCGAATCGCTGATTGGCTTCCCCCGGGCGACCGTGCACTTGTACAACGCAACCGCTCCGGTTTTTCGTGAGGTTGTCTTCCACGCAGACCGCGAGCAGACCATTGAGCTCGCCCGCTTCGGTACGCGTGAAGTCATTGCACAGGCCGAACGCCAACTGGGTGACGAGACCATCTTTGGCTTCGAATATTCACCCGAAGTTTTTATTGATACCGAACGCGATTTCGCACTTGAAGTCTGCGAAGCCGTCATGGATATCTGGCAGCCCCAGGATGGGCGCGAAATTATCCTCAACCTTCCCTCAACCGTTGAACGCGCGACCCCGAATGTTTTCGCCGATCAGATCGAATACATGTCGCGCAATCTTTCCCGACGCGAGCACATTGCGCTGTCTGTTCACCCGCACAACGACCGTGGAACTGGCGTGGCCAGCGCGGAACTCGCTCTGCTTGCGGGCGCAGATCGTGTCGAAGGCTGCTTGCTGGGACAGGGCGAGCGCACGGGTAATGTTGATCTGCTGACCTTGGGATTGAACCTCTTCAGCCAGGGAATTGACCCGGGTATTGACCTGTCGAACGTCGACGAAATTCGCCGCACGGTCGAGCATTGCACCCAGATGGAGGCATCGCCTCGTGCGCCGTACGTTGGCGACCTCGTCTACACAAGCTTCTCGGGATCTCACCAAGACGCAATCAAGAAGGGCTTCGCAGCCCGCAAGATCAAGGTGGACGCCGCCGGAGGTGACGAGAACGCTGTGGTGTGGGAGCTTCCCTACCTTCCCATCGACCCGCACGACGTCGGGCGCTCTTACGAGGCCGTGGTGCGCGTGAATTCTCAGTCCGGTAAGGGCGGGGTCGCTTACCTCATGTCGCGGGCACACAACTTGGAATTGCCTCGCCGACTGCAAGTCGAATTCTCGAGAATCGTTCAGCGCCACACCGACACCTACGGTGGCGAAATCAACGCTGACGCACTGTGGAAGATCTTCGCCGACGAGTACTTGCCCACCAGCGCTGCTCCCGGCCTGCAGCCGTGGGGCCGCTTCGAATTGCGCAAGTCCCAGGTGGGAACTGTCGACGATGAACACGTTGAATTGCACGCAGAACTTACAGATAACGGTGTGCTGACCGCGATCGATGCAAACGGAACCGGTCCGATTGACGCCTTTGTCTCAGCCCTGCACCAATTCGATTTGGATGTGCGCGTTCTGGACTACTCGGAGCACGCAATGAGTCAAGGTCGTGACGCAAAGGCAGCTTCGTACGTGGAAGCCGCTGTCGACGGACAGATTGTGTGGGGTGTTGGTATCGATTCTTCGATTACTCGCGCATCCTATAAGGCTGTGATTTCGGCGGTTAACCGCGCGCTGCGCAACCAGTAAGTAGCTGTTTTTTTGGGGGGGGGCGGGCATCAGGCGATGTTCGCCCCCCCAACGTCTCTTCTCATCGCGAGTGCGAAGTATGCGAAGCGCCTGCATGTCAATGATGAGTCGTGAAACTAGTGTTTGCCCTCACGGCGGATGAGCGGGGGAGGCGCATTAGTCGAGTAACGATCAAGCGCCGTTGCCACCGAGCCACGCATGATGACCTCAATGTTCTCGGTCAGAATGTAGGGATCTGCTTGCATGTCCCGGTTGAGCCAGTGGAATAGATGCGCGACGACGCTCAAAGTGAAGTGATCGATGATGAAATCACGGCGGGCTGGGTCAAGGGGAGTCGTTCCTTCCAATTCGTTGATGATTGCCCGCATCATTTCCCGGAAAGCGCGGTAGAAGAATTCCTCGATTTCACTGCGACTGAGGGAAGAAACGACCGCATAGGTCTGCTCGCGGTGCTCGCTCATGTAGACCAAGAGCTCGCAGAATCCATCGGACCACTCCCGGTAGGTTGCATGAGCCATGATGTGCGTGACGATATCGCGCTCGAAGACCCAGGTGGCCAGGGACATGACATCGGGGAAGTGGTAATAAAAAGCCTGACGCGTGACCCCTGCTATTTCCGTGAGGCGGCGAACCGTCACCTTGGTGAGCGGTGTGGTTCTGAGCTCCTCTTTGAGGGCGTTGCCGAGCCTCTCGCGGGTTAGCTCTGCGTTGGTCGACATGAATGTCCTAGGTCAATAGTCCTGTGTGATGGCTGAATGGGAATACGTGGGATGCCGTGCTCCTTCGAGTATTAGACACTTTCGATTCGGTGTCCAATGACTCGCGCGAGAAGTGCCTCGTAGAGTGAGCGCATCACCTTGTTTCACAAAGGAGTTGGAGACATGTTCCTCTTCGAGTCAATTCCCTGGTACTCCTGGCTTGCCTGGTTCGGGGTACTTGCCGCTTTGATCATTGGCAATGAGATCACCCGACGCTGGAAGTGGGCGGGGATCGCAATCTTCATTGTTCTTCCCATCGTTTTGACCATCTTTGTCTGGCCCACAACAGCGGGTCCTGATTCCTCGACAGGAACCTGGTTCCACTGGGTCAAGGTCTATTCCGCCCTCGCGGGATGCCTCGGCTTCATGGCAATCCGCTACATTCCCAAGTTGCAGACGAATCGTTGGGCGCTTGCTTTCCCTCCGGCGATCTTGGCCATCAACATCACCGAGGCCTGCATCCGCGACTTCCAAGTCGGTGCCATGGGCGTGCGTGAGATGGTCGACGGAGTTTTCATGGTTTCAGGTCCCTGGAACTACATGAACGGTATCGCCGGTCTGCTCAACCTCCTGACGATCTGTGGATGGTTTGGAATCTTCATCTCTCGCGATAAAGAAAAGGACATGATCTGGCCCGACATGCTGTGGTTCTGGATTATCGCTTACGATCTGTGGAACTTCGCGTACGTGTACAACTGCGTGGGAGACCACTCCTTCTATGCGGGTGCAGCTCTGCTCATCTCCTGCACCATCCCCGCTTTCTTCATTAAACGAGGCGCGTGGCTCCAGCACCGTGCGCACACCCTTGCACTGTGGATGATGTTCACCATGGCAGTGCCCTCGTTCGTCACCTCATCGAAGTTCGCAGTCAATGCCTCTCACAATGACGCGGCGCTCATGACCGTTTCTGCGATCGCACTCGCAGCTAACGTGGCTGTTGCGCTCTACCAGATCTATGTGATTGTTCGTGGGCGTAAGAACCCGCTGCGCGATGAGCTCTACACCGATCTCGAGGCATACAAGAGCGTTCGCGAGGCAAATATCTGAGTGTTCGTGATTTAGATCCTTTGCATACTCGAATCTGATCGGACTATGTGGGATCTGAAATTACACAGGCATATTGCGCTTGGGGCCGCTTCGGCCCCAAGCGCAATTTTGTGTCGCGACGAGCTTGGAATAGGCGTGAATGGGAAGATAAGAGAGTGATCAGGAGTTACAGGGACGAGGCCGTGGTTTTGCGTACGCAAAAACTCGGCGAAGCCGATCGAATTATTTGGCTCCTGACCTCTGAACACGGTCAGGTTCGGGCTGTCGCCAAAGGCGTGCGTCGAACAACATCGAAGTTTGGAGCGCGACTCGAGCCCTTCTCTGTCGTGGATATCCAGCTCCATCGCGGTCGAAGCCTTGACACGATCATTCAGGTTGAAACGATTGCCTCCCACGGGGAAATGCTCGCCTCTGACTACGAACTCTACTCACGGGCCTCGGTCATCGTCGAAACCGCAGATAAGCTCTCAAGCGACGGCGACGACGGAACCCACCAGCAATATCTTCTTCTCGTGGGGGCGCTCCACGCGCTGTCTCATCGCCGGCACGACCCAGCCCTGATCTTGGCCTCGTACATGCTTCGCGCCCTGGCGATTGCAGGCTGGGCCCCTTCCTGTTTCGACTGCGCAGTGTGTGGAGCCGAAGGGCCGCACCTTGGATTTTCCATTTCTGAGGGTGGAGCCGTGTGTGATAACTGCCGTCCGCCCGGTGCTTCGCTTCCGGCTCCTGACTCAATGGAGCTCATGGGGTCTCTTCTGAGCGGGGATTGGCATGACGCTGATAACTCGCCGACGTGGGCGCGCTCGGAAATGATGGGACTTGTTTC
>USHU01000091.1 GCA_900554605.1 uncultured Actinomyces sp. | reverse complement strand
GCGTCGGTTGCGAATTGTGTGCGTGGGCGTGCCCCGCGGATGCGATCTACGTCGAGGCCGCATCCAACACTCCCGAGGAACAGTACAGTCCCGGGGAACGCTACGGCCGCGTCTACCAGATCAACTATCTGCGTTGCATTTTCTGCGGTTACTGCATCGAGGCCTGCCCGACCCGTGCGCTCACAATGGGCCATGACTTCGAACTTGCCGAATACACTCGCGCAGACGATATCTATGAGAAGGACCAGCTCCTGGTTCCCCTTTCCGAGGGAATGCTCCAGCCTCCTCACCCTCAGGTCGAAGGGCTCTCCGACGGTGACTATTACCGAGGCGAAGTCCACGGCCCCACGCAGATGCAGATCGACTGGGTGCGCGAGCGTCGCCCCGAAGATCCTTCCCTTGCCACTGCACGTCCCGTCTACGAGGAGGCACGTCAGTCATGACCCTCATGAATTGGCCCGAAATGGCATCAACAGGGGAGGCGATCCTCTTTGGCTGCGTGGCAGTGTTCATGATTGCCTGCGCCCTGGGCGTGCTCTTCTTTAAGAAAGCCGTCCACTGTGCGATTTGCATGGTCGGAGTCATGCTCGGCTTGGCCGTCCTCTACCTGATGCACGGAGCAGCTTTCTTGGGAACTGTCCAGGTTGTCGTTTACACCGGCGCCATTATGGTTCTCTTCCTCTTCGTCATCATGATGATTGGTCTGGGAGCATCCGACAATTACGCGCAGCAATCGCGCGGACGCATCATCACTTCGGTGCTCATCGCTCTGGGCTTGGCAGCTGTCGTTATCGGAGCTGTTGCCCGCTCGCGTGCAACGGGTTCCTCTGATTCCTTGAGCTCTGAGCCCTACTCGAACGCTCCGATCACCGACTTGGCAGCGACGCTGTTCTCGCGCTATTGGTTCTCAATGGAACTTGCGGGAATCTTGCTCATCACCGCGGCCATCGGCGCGATGCTGCTCACTCACTCCGATCAGCTCGGCCCGGTTCTCACCCAGCGCACAACTGCAGAAGCGAAGATGCGTGCCTTCAAGGCCTCGGGACGCAGGATCGGTCAGCTTCCCGCCCCCGGTGTTTACGCGCACTCCAACGCGGTCGATGTTCCCGCGATCTCCGGCGAAACGCACGGCCCAGTCGAGGCCTCGGTCCCCAGGGTGCTGCGCGTGCGCGGCCTGGAGCGTGTCGTTGGACAGGTCGAACCCGAGGTCGCGCAGTCCCTGGCGCTTGCCAAGAGCGGCGCTCTTGAGGACACGATCTTCGATCCCACACACCCACAGACTCGTCAGCGTTCGCAGGCTTGGGGTATGCCCGGTGCGCCCGCCCCGAGCGGCTTGAACCAACCCCTTGCCAGCGATAGCAGTGAAGAAGGGAAGGAAGAAGAATGAGCCTTGCAGCCTACCTCGTGCTCTCGGGGATCCTCTTTGCGATCGGTGCAGCGATTGTTCTGGTCCGTCGCAGCGCAGTGATCTCCTTGATGGGAGTCGAGCTCATGCTCAACTCCGCCAATCTTGCCTTCGTGACCTTCGCGCGAATCCACGGAAACGTCAGTGGAGAAATCATGGCCTTCTTCGTCATGGTTGTTGCTGCGGCTGAAGTCGTGGTCGGACTGGCAATCGTTGTGTCCATCTTTAAGTCACGCGTTACCACCAACGTTGACGACCTCGATCTTCTGAAGAACTGAGGAGTAAGCCGGAATGACCTTTACACTGCTGAATGCTGTGGCCCAAGCCACAGCTCCAGTCGAGGCTACGGGAGTCTTCTCCTGGGCTTGGCTGATGATCGCAATTCCAGCTGCCTCCAGTGCGCTTCTTCTTGTGCTGGGACGCCGCAGCGACCGCTGGGGTCACCTGCTGGCAACCGTGGCCTCATGGGCCGCCTTCGCGGTGGGCGTGGCGGTTATTGCCACAATGCTCTCCCTTCCCGCCCAAGGACAGCGAATCGCGCTTCCCCTGTTCTCGTGGATTCCCGCCGGAGACTTCTCCGTTGACTTCGGATTGATGCTCGACCCGCTGTCGATGACTTTCGTCATGCTGGTCACCTTCGTTGGGTCTCTCATCCACGTCTACGCGATCGCGTACATGGAGCACGACCCGGATCGTCGTCGCTTCTTCGCCTACCTCAACCTCTTCATCGCCGCGATGCTCATCCTGGTTCTGGCGGACTCCTACGCGGGTCTCTTCGTCGGCTGGGAAGGCGTGGGCTTGGCCTCCTACCTTCTCATCGGTTTCTGGAACCACGTTCCCGCCAATGCGGTTGCTGCAAAGAAGGCCTTCGTTATGAACCGAGTGGGCGATATGGGCCTGCTCATCGCCATGATGGCAATGGTCGCTAACTTCTCAACCGTCAACATCGAGGAAGTGAACGCAGCGGCCGCGACGGTTTCTCCCGTTCAAGCAACCATCATTGGTTTCTTCCTCTTGGTGGGGGCATGCGGTAAGTCCGCTCAGTCCCCGCTGCAGGCCTGGCTTGGCGATGCAATGGCTGGCCCGACCCCCGTGTCCGCACTTATCCACGCGGCAACGATGGTCACCGCGGGTGTCTACCTGATTGTTCGCTCGGGTGCGATCTTCCAAGCGTCACCGATTGCGGCCACCGCGGTTGTTATCGTCGGTGCGATCACACTGCTCTTCGGTGCGATCGTCGGCTGCGCGAAGGACGATATGAAGAAGGTGCTTGCGGCCTCCACCATGAGCCAGATCGGCTACATGATGCTCGGTGCAGGTCTTGGCCCCATCGGTTGGGCCTTCGCGATCTTCCACCTCTTCACCCACGGCTTCTTCAAGGCCCTCATGTTCCTTGGCGCGGGTTCGGTCATGCACGGTATGAACGACCAAGTCAATATGCGTCGCTTCGGCGCACTGCGCACCGCCATGAAGGTCACGTGGATCACCTTCGCATTCGGCTGGCTCGCGATCTTGGGTGTCCCGCCCTTCTCGGGCTTCTTCTCCAAGGACAAGATCATCGAAGCAGCATTCGGCGCGACCTCTTTCGCCGGTCACGAGGCCGTCTGGGCAGGTTGGGTCTTCGGTATCGTCACCATGGTTGGCGCTGGCATTACCGCCTTCTACATGTCGCGACTGTTCTTCATGACCTTCCACGGCACCGCTCGTTGGACGACCGAAGCTGAAGGCTCGGGCGTGCATCCGCACGAATCCTCTCCTTTGATGACCGTCCCGATGATCATTCTGGCGATCGCGGCCGCCGCTATCGGTGGAGTTCTCTCAATCGGAAATGCTTTTACGACGTGGCTCCAGCCTTCGCTGGGCGAGGTTGAGCACGCTCATCCCGTTGCCCCAGAAATCGCAATTCAGGTCGTCACCTTGCTTCTGGTGCTTGCGGGCGCTGGCCTTGCGTGGATGATGTACGGACGTCGTGAGGTTCCGACCGCAATTCCTGCGGGTAATGCGCTCACGCGTGCTGCTCGCCAGGATCTCTACCAGGATTCGGTGAATGAGGCACTCTTCATGACTCCGGGTATTGCCCTAGTTAAGGCCGCAACTCTTGGCGATGACAAGGCGATTGACGGCATCGTTCACGTGGTGGAAAAGGCATCAACGGGTGCTGGACGCGCGGTGGGTGCTACCCAGTCCGGACGCGTGCGCACCTATGCCTCCTACATTCTTGGCGGGGTAGTCCTTGCCCTGGCCGCCGTCTTGGCATTCACGCTGTGAGGAAGTAAGAGTTATGCAGATTTCTCAAATGACCAGCGCGCCACTTCCGTGGCTGTCGATTCTTGTCGCGCTTCCCGCGCTGGGTGCCTTGATGCTCGCGATGATCCCCGCCCTGCGTCGCGCCGGGCGTACCTTCGCCCTGATCTTGTCGGTGTGTGAACTTGCCGCGGCCATCGTGGCGTTTGTCAGTGCCTTCGATTGGTCGTCGTCTTCCAGCTATCAGCTTTCCGAGGCCTACTCCTGGATTCCCCAGATCGGCCTGAGTTGGGCGGTGGCCGTGAATGCACTGGGTGCAGTGATGATTCTTCTTGCCGTCGCCTTGGTTCCCCTGGTCGTCTTGGCCGGTTGGAACGACGATGAAGACGAGGCAAAGGCAGGGGCTTATTTCGGATGGGTGCTGCTTCTTGAAGCCTTCATGGTGCTGATCTTTGCGGCTTCCGATGTCCTGCTCTTCTACCTGGCCTTCGAAGGAATGCTCGTCCCGCTCTTCGTCATGATCGGTCGTTACGGAGTCGGCGAAAAGAAGGCTCGTCAGCGTGCTGCGATGAAGTTCCTTCTCTTCTCTCTGGCCGGTGGTCTGGTGATGCTCGGTGGCCTCGTTGCCATCTGGGCACTGGCTGCTCGCCGCGGAGATACCCTCTTCCGCCTCGATACGCTCGCTTCGGGGACGGTGAATCTCCCTGTGGGAATTCAGGTCGGTCTCTTCCTGACCTTCTTCATTGCCTTCGCGATTAAGGCCCCCATGGTTCCGGTTCACACCTGGCTTCCTGATACTGCTCAGAATGCTCGCCCGGGCACCTCGGTGCTCCTTGTTGGCGTTCTCGATAAGGTCGGAACCTTCGGCATGATCACCCTGTGCTTGCGCTTGTTCCCGCTCGGAGCGGCCAGCCTACAGTGGTGGATCTGCGGTTTTGCCGTGGCCTCGATTTTGTGGGGTGGCCTGGCTGCCATCGGACAAAACGACATCATGCGTCTGGTGTCCTACACCTCGGTCTCGCACTTCGGCTTCATGGTCCTCGGTATCTTCATCGGCTCGCAGATCGCACTGACCGGCGCCATGGTTTATATGGTTGCTCACGGTGTGTCGATCGCAGCGATGTTCCTCCTTTCCGGTTGGCTTTCCGCACGAGGCGGCACCCAAGACATGCGCGAGTACGGCGGCATGCAGCGCGTGAGCCCGGTCCTGGCAGGCTTGTGGCTCTTCTCGGGTCTGGCTTCGGTCGCGCTTCCTGGCCTGTCCGGATTCGTCCCCGAGTACCTGGTTCTCATGGGAACGTGGAAGGTCTCGACGATGCTCGCGCTCTTCGCAGTACTCGGCGTGATTCTGGCCGCGCTGTACATGCTGATGCCTTACCAGCGGGTCTTCACCGGTCCGCCGCGAGCTGGAAAGGATCAGATTGCTGATCTGAATGGACGTGAGAAGACCGTTATGACCCCGCTGGTCATTGCGATGCTCGTCTTGGGTATCTGGGCGGCGCCGCTGGTTTCCGCTCTGACGCCGATTGCGACGCAGGGCGAACAGCTGATGACCGCTGCGAGTGCAATTTTGAGTGAAGGGAGCGCACAGTGAATTCTGTGGCAACAGCCGTGACGTTCACGGTCCCCGAGATTTCCTGGGCTGCACTTGCGCCCATCCTGTGTGTCCTTGGTGGCGGTATCCTCGCGGTTCTCGCTGAGTCTTTCGTACCGGTGCGTGCGCG
>USHU01000090.1 GCA_900554605.1 uncultured Actinomyces sp. | reverse complement strand
GCGAAGAGTGCTGGAAGAACGTTTGAAAGAGAAAAGCCCTCTCGCCGAATGACAATCCATGCATTAACAAGTAAGAACACCACGGTGACGATCGGCGCAAAAGGAACGGCAATTCCAAGGAGAAGGACGATCCCAATGTCATTGGTGTAGATCGCACATGCACTCAGCGCAAAAATCAGCATCAACAAGAAGAAAATCGCGTTCTTGAACTGTCGCGGTTCTTTCCGATAGGACCAAGCAAAGAGAATGCCCCAAAATATGGCAGGTGAAAAGACCAGAAGGGCACTCATTAATTCGCTCAGCATAAGTTCATGCTATCGCAGGGTAAAAAAATGCTGCATCCGCAGGCGGATGCAGCACGATGAAGAATGTCTTAGGCAGCGAACTTCGTCAACACGCCGAAACCGACAATTGAGACGGCCCAAATCAAAAGAATAGCCAAAGTGATCCGATTGAGGTTACGCTCTGCAACGCCAGAAGATCCTGCGGAAGAAGAAATACCACCGCCGAACATGTCCGACAGGCCGCCGCCCTTTCCCTTATGCATAAGAATCGTCAGGGTGAGCAGGATGCTGGTCAGCGTAATAATGACGATCAATGTAATTTTCAGAGCTGCCACGTTCTTCTTCCGATTCTTTCAGATACTTCAACGCTGAGTAGTCTAGCGAATAACTAAACGATAAAGCCAGTGGTGCGCCGAAGTGTTGCTTCTTCGGCGCACCACTGATCTAATGGATCACAGTTCCTGGAAGCGTGCCATCGCTGCGAAGGAATCTGCCTTCAGCGAAGCACCACCAACAAGTGCACCATCGACATCAGGCTGGCTCATCAGTTCCTTGATGTTTCCGGGCTTTGCAGAACCGCCGTAGAGGACACGGGTCGAGTCAGCGGTTGCGTCACCGTAGTCTGCGCGGAGAGCTTCGCGAATGGCACCGCACACTTCCTGCGCGTCATCAGCGGTTGCGGTTTCGCCGGTACCGATTGCCCAGATGGGCTCGTAGGCGATAACGATCTTCGCAACGTCTTCGGCGTTCCAGCCTTCGAGAGCAGCGCGAACCTGACCGAGCACGAACTCAACGTGAGTTCCGGCCTTACGGACGTCAAGAGCCTCGCCACAGCACAGGATCGGGGTCATGCCTGCGTCAAAAGCCTTGCGTGCCTTCTGTCCAACCAGCTGATCGGATTCATTGTGGTACTCACGACGTTCCGAGTGGCCGACAACCACGTAAGAGCAACCCAGCTTAGTCAGCATCTCAGAGGAGATTTCACCGGTGAACGCACCGTTGTCGTGGATAGAAATATCCTGTGCGCCGTACTTAATCTGAAGCTCGTCAGCGTCAACGACGGTCTGAACGGTGCGAAGATCCGTGAAGGGAGGGATCACCAAGACCTCGCAGCGTGAGTAGTCGAAGTTGTGATCCGAGAGTTCCATTGCCAGACCCTGGACAAGGTGGTTTGCCTCGAGGTGATCAAGGTTCATCTTCCAGTTGCCGGCCATCAAAGGGGTACGTGTCATTATTCAGTCCTCCAGTACTGCGATACCGGGGAGAACCTTGCCTTCGAGAAGTTCAAGAGAAGCTCCGCCACCGGTTGAAATATGAGAGAAAGTGGATTCGTCGAAACCAAGGTTGCGAACAGCGGATGCGGAGTCGCCGCCACCGATGACGGTGAAGGCACTACCTTCGCTCATAGCGCGCGCCACTGCCTTCGTTCCCTCAGCAAAAGCCGGGAATTCGAAGACACCCATGGGGCCGTTCCACACAACAGTCTTTGCAGACGCGATGGCACCTGCAAAGAGTTCGCGGGTCTTCGGGCCGATATCGAGGCCCATCTGATCAGCGGGGATTGCGTCAGCATCGACCACAGTTGCGGGAGCGTCGGCAGCAAACTCAGGAGCAACGACGGTGTCAACGGGCAGAAGAAGCTCGACACCGTTCTTCGCGGCGGTCTCCATGTAGCCCTGAACCGTAGGAATCTGATCCGCTTCGAGAAGAGACTTACCGACTTCGTAGCCCTTTGCAGCCAAGAAGGTGTAAGCCATGCCGCCACCGATGATCAGCTTGTCAGCCTTGGACAGCAGGTTCGCGATAACTCCGAGCTTGTCAGAAACCTTCGAACCACCGAGGACCACGACGTAGGGACGCTCGGGATCATTAACGGCCTTGCCCAAGGACTCGATTTCCTTGACAACAAGAAGACCAGCAGCGCTGGGAAGAAGCTTGGCAACATCGTAAACCGAAGCCTGCTTGCGGTGAACGACGCCGAACCCGTCAGAAACAAAAGCATCTGCCAGCGACGCAAGCTCAGCAGCGAAAGCTTCACGCTCTGCGTCATCCTTTGAGGTTTCTGCTGCGTTGAAACGCACGTTCTCCAGCAAAACAATCTCGCCGGGCTGAGCGGCAGCGACAGCTGCACGCGCACCTTCACCAACAGTATCGGCGGCAAGGGTGACCTTCACACCGGTGAGTTCTTGGAGTCGGCGAGCAACCGGCGCCAGAGAGAAAGCAGGGTTGACCTGGCCCTTAGGACGGCCAAGGTGAGCTGCGATTACGACCTTTGCGCCGCCGTCGAGAAGCAGCTTAATGGTAGGAAGTGCGGCACGAATACGGCCATCGTCGGTGATGTTCTGGTCGCCGTCGAGGGGGACATTGAAATCCGAGCGAAGCAGAACGCTCTTTCCGGAAAGGTCACCCAGGCTATCGATCGTCCTCATAAAATTCTCCTCATATCGTAAAGAATTGAAGTGGTGAGTAGTGAACTGGGCCCGTATACGTTTAAACGTACACGGGCCCAGAACTTAGTACATCACGCTCAGCGCGCCTATCAGGCGAGCTTGGAGCCGACCAGCGAGGTCAGGCGAACGAGAGCGTTCGAGTAGCCCCACTCGTTGTCGTACCAGGAGAGAACCTTAACCAGGTTGCCGATAACCTTGGTCTCGGTTGCATCGAAGATCGAGGTGTGGGGGTTGCCCACGATGTCGGTGGAGACGATCGGATCTTCGGTGTACTCGAGAACACCCTTGAGCTCACCCTCGGCGGCAGCCTTCACGGCAGCCTGGATAGCCTCAACCGAGACCTCCTTCGAAGCAACGAAGGTCAGGTCGGTCAGAGAACCGGTCGGGGTGGGAACGCGGACTGCGAGTCCGTCGAACTTGCCCTTGAGCTCGGGCAGAACCAGAGCAACAGCCTGAGCCGCACCGGTCTTGGTGGGGATCATGTTGAGGGCTGCTGCACGTGCACGGCGCAGATCCTTGTGGGGAGCGTCGAGAACACGCTGGTCACCGGTGTAAGAGTGAATGGTGGTCATGATGCCGCGCTCGATACCGAAGTTCTCGTGGAGAACCTTGGCCAGAGGAGCAAGGCAGTTGGTGGTGCACGAAGCGTTGGAGATGATGTTCATGGTGGCGGGATCGTAATCGCCATCGTTCACGCCCATAACGAAGGTGCCGTCAACGTTCTTTGCAGGCGCCGAAATGACAACCTTCCTTGCGCCGGCTGCGATGTGTGCAGCTGCCTTCTCACCATCGGTGAAGAAACCGGTGGATTCGACGACAACCTCAACACCGAGCTCGCCCCAAGGCAGGTCGGCAGGATCGCGCTGTGCGAGAACCTTGATGTGCTTTCCGTCAACGATGATGCCCTCATCGTCGTAGGAAACCTCACCATTGAAGCGACCCATGATCGAGTCGTACTTCAGCAGGTGAGCAAGGGTCTTGTTGTCGGTCAGGTCGTTAACGGCGACGACCTCGAGGTCTGCGCCCTGCTCAATTGCAGCGCGGAAGAAGTTACGACCGATGCGGCCGAAGCCGTTAATGCCAACGCGGGTGGTCACTGTTGTCCTCCTGCTTGTGCCCCCTGCGGGACACACTTTCTGTATCAACCATAAAGATGCGGTTTGCATCTATGGCCCGCAGTGCTCTGCGGTTCCAGTACTCCTAATCTACACCTTCACGGTCCAAGATGAGGGTGAACTAAGTCCTTAGAGAGCTGGCCCACATTATGCTGAAAGAGAGATCTCAGTCACCGTCGAGCATGTCAAGAGTGAGCGCAGACTCTGTATCAGGGATTCCACGATCATGCGCTACCTTGTCTGCCATCGCCAGAAGCCTGCGAATACGTCCCGCTACTGCATCCTTCGTCAAAGGAGGATCAGTGTGTTTCCCAAGTTCCTCAAGCGAGGCCTGCTTAAATTTAATGCGCAGTTCACCCGCTTCGCGCAAGTGCTCGGGGACATCATCGCCAAGGATAGCGAAAGCGCGCTCCACTCTTGCACCGGCAGCGACCGCAGCGCGCGCACTGCGCCGAAGATTAGCGTCGTCGAAATTAGCAAGACGATTAGCTGAGCCACGCGCTTCACGGCGTTCACGCCTCTGTTCCCATGAACGATGAGTATCCGGGGCTCCAAGCGCCCGAATGAGCGCACTAATTGCTTCAGAGTCACGAGCTGTCACTCGATCCGAACCACGAACTTCCTTGGAACGAACAACAGCGCCAAGCTTGCGCGCAAGTCCAACCATTGCCAAGGCAACCTCTGGTCCCGGACACGTAATTTCCAAAGATGACGAACGCCCCGGTTCCAAAAGGGATCCACGCGCGAGGAAAGCTCCACGCCAGACCGCTGCGGCCTCGTCCTTGCCTGCTGCAACAAGCGCCGCCGGCAGCCCGCGGACCGGCCGTCCCGCAGCATCAACGAGGCCACTGAGGCGAGCGAGTTCATCCGCCCGGTGAACGACCCGAACCACGTAGCGCTTGCCCCGGCGTAATGACGAACCCGAAACCACGACGACGAAGGACTCGACGTTGTACAGGTTTGAGAGGAAAGCACGAAGACGGCGTACCGCAACCGAAGAATCGAGTTCGGCCTCGATGAGGATGCGGCCGCCCACCAAGTGAAGACCACCCGAGAAACGAAGAATCGCGCAGACCTCGGCCGCCATCGCGGACTGCGAAGTAACCGCACTGCGGGCAAGCTCATCCTTCATATCCGATGTGAGGGACACCTTGTCTCCTTATGTCAGGGTGCACGGGAACGAGGAAGATTTTACGGGAGCCAGGTTTCGCTGCGGCCAACTTCGCCCAGAAAACCATCAAAAGCATCACGTAATGCTGCAGCAAGTCGTAAAGGATCATGATGGGCTTCACCATCACCAGTGCGAACCTGGCGCAAAAGCACACGCGCGCCAAGAGCATCGGCAGCCTCGGCAAGATCATCAATATCGTCAGTTGTTGTCGGATCAGCGATCACAACATCCAGTTTGAAACTGGGAGCGTATTGAGCGATTGCTCGGACGTGATCAGCGGTTGTCATTGATTCTGTTTCGCCGCGCTGACGTTCAAGGTTCAAAATGAGCGCGCGGAGAGCTTCGGTCGTCACAAGTGCACGATGAAGATCAGGAACCAGTAAATGCGGAATTAC
>USHU01000089.1 GCA_900554605.1 uncultured Actinomyces sp. | reverse complement strand
ACCGAGGGTGTAGATATCGAGGTCATCGGGGATTGCATCCCCCACACCGACGTACTCGATCCGGGCATCGATTCCACGGCGGCGCGCACGCTCCGCCAAGACCAGAGCATTGCCACCGTCAGCGTAAGTCCCCAAGACCTCGGGAAGAAGAACACCAATTCTCAACGCGCTCATTCTGCTTCCTCCGCTTCACGATGAGAGTCCAAAACCCGCTTGAAATCGCGCAGAGCCGTGTAGTTCAGCAGGATTTCAACGCGGCCAGGGGTGCATGCGCGAAGCGCTTCCATAGGCAAGGGGAAGAGTTCACAATGCACACCCGCATATTCCAAGCGCACCGCGAGATCAGCGCCGCGCTCACCACAGGCGTAAACCTTGCGTGCTGGCGCGCCCAAGACTGAGAAATCAACGTCCCACAGCCACGAGAGATCCTGACCGTCAGCAACCTGGCCGTTCACGGCAACGATCACCTGGTCGACGGCCGGATCAATCATGTACATGGCTTCTTGCCAGCCTGCGGGGTTCTTCGCCAGCATGAGTCGCGCCAGACGCCCGTGAATTTCGTAGGTCGAGTAGCGTCCCGCAACTTCTTCAACCTGTGACATCGCGCGGCACGCTGCCTGCGGGTCTACGCCCATCGCAACCGCTGCAGCCAAAGCCTCGAGAGCGTTCGAAAGGTTTGCGCGTCCAGGAAGGGACAAGCGAAGAGGAATGGGCAGCCCATCCTATCGGCACGCAACAGCGGCAGGGTGAGCAGCATCGGAGAGATCTTCATCTTCAAGCCACCACATGGGTTCGGGACGCTGGTATTTCTCCAAGCCTTCTTCACCCGAAACGGAGGTCAGGGGAACCACTCGCCACGAATCATCGGAGTGGATCACGCGTCCGCCCCGAGGAAATGCGGTCGAGTCCCCCATCCATGCATGTCCCGCAGCAACCCATTGAACATTGGGGCTATCCCAGGCAGCAGAGGCAATCAGCGGATCGTCGCAGTTCGCGATGACAATGCTGTCGGGATGCTCATTGACGGCCTTTCGCAGGCGACGCTCCACCGCGCCGATTTCACCCACGCGATCCAGTTGGTCACGCGAAAGGTTTAGTAAAACAATCGCTTGAGGGTTGACGAAGCGACTGACCACCGGCATGTGCATTTCATCGACCTCGAGGGCAGCCAGCGGCGCGTGAGAGCGCATCAGAGCGGTCGTGATTCCCGGCGTCATATTGTCACCGTTGGTATTGGAAGCAACCTCACCGATTGCAAAGAGAGCCGCGCGCAGCAGTCGAGTCGTGGTCGACTTTCCGTTCGTTCCAGAAACGACGGCGCTGCGGCGATGAGCAGCAAGATCGGCGAGCAAATTCGGGGCAAGTTTCAGCGCGACTTTGCCGCCGATCATTCCTCCCGATCCGCGGCCCAGCCTGCGCGATGCCCAGCTGGCGCTTGTCCCAGCAGCAATTGCCACACGCGAACGCAAAGTCAATGAAGTCATGGAAACAACACTACATGCCTCCATGCCTCATAGCTTCTCCACAGCTTGGACATAAACCACACAGATTTGCGGTGGGCACAGTTAATGTCATGAACACGAACGCAGAACTCACCGCTCGCAGCGCAACACGCACACAGGCCTCGGCTATGAGCGCATTCGCCACCTCGGCGATGCGCAAGGCCACCCAGGCTATCCGCGCCAATGCACGAGTCCTGCGTTACCTGGCCTCGTCGCTTTCTTCCACCGCTGTGGACTACACGCTACTCCTAGTCCTTAACGCGACGATCGGCGGCGTCTTCTTGCCGGTCGCGCTGGCACGCGTCTCTTCGTGCACGATGAATTACACAATGAACCGCAAGGTTTTTAACGCACGAGGCGGAGTTGTGGCAACCGCGATCCGTTACGCGATCATGGCGGCGAGCGTGATGACCATGTCCTACCTGATGATTCAGGCTTTGGTCTCCGCCGGAATGGCACTGTGGATGGCCTCGCTGACTGCAAGCAGTTCCTTGTTCATCGTGAACTACCTGGGGCAGAACTTCTTCGTCTTTGGCACCTTGGCTGATTTCCGCGTGTTCATTACCGAGGCCACCGCTTCCGTGAGCCTTTTCGCTTCCCGCGCAGCAACTGCTTGTGCGTCTGCGATCCGCGGAATTGTTGCTCGCCTGCGCGGACGCGAGCTGGTTTTAGCTGCCTAACTCTCATAACGAAAAACGGGGAGGTATCGCAAGATACCTCCCCTTACTCGTCGCCTCGAGGACCATCACCCGAGGGACGAGCTATCGTGAAACCACAACGGTTCCTTCGATGACCCGAACTCCTTCGGGTGACGCTTCAATGAGCGCGCGGACTCGCTGGTTACCAGCGGGCCTCCACGCGACCAGACCGTGATTTCTGACGGGCACCATGCCACGCCGAGTCTCCTCACTGCGCCGCGCATGTGCACGACGCATGGGACGAATCTGACCATCTGGGCTTGCCACGAATACTCGATCAAAGACGGGTTCAAATTCTTCGACCCTTTGGGCCAAAGCGTCGCGTTGCGCTCGCAGGCGATCAACTTCGTCTTCCAGCTCCATGATTCGCTGGATCCCAGCCAAGTTGATTCCCTCTTCCTGGCTGAGGCGTTGAATCTCCTTCAAACGCTCGACATCGCGGCGCGTGTAGCGTCGTCCGCGTCCCTTCGTACGAAGGGGTGTCACCAGGCCAATCCGATCGTATTGACGCAAGGTTTGCGGGTGCATTCCCGCGAGCTGTGCGGCAACGGAAATCACGAAGGTTACTTCATCTTGATGTCCCATCACGCACTCACCTTCTTCATGAGTTCTGCGCGCGGATCACTCTGATCAAGCGAATCCGCTAGCGACTTGATCGAATCCAGCTGCTCAGGGGTGAGATCCTTGGGGACCACCACACTGATGGTTGCCAAGAGGTCACCCGTGTCCTTCTTCGTGGCCACGCCGCGTCCCTTCAGACGCAGGGTGCGACCGGAATCAGAACCGGCAGGCACCTTGACAGTGACGGTCGAACCGTCGATCAAGGGAACTTCAACCTTGGCGCCCAGCGTGGCCTCGGCAAAGGTCACGGGCAGGGTCATCCGAAGGTCGTTACCCTCGCGGCTGTAGACCGGATCTTCCTCGACGTGGATCGTGACGATCAGGTCGCCAGTTGCTCCGCCGTTAAGCGAGGCCTTGCCCTTGCCGCGCAGTCGCACGCTCTGGCCGTCCTTGATTCCCTTGGGAACCTTGACGGTCATAGGTTTGCCGGAGACTGCCAACTTGATGTTGACTCCGCTCAGGCTTTGCTTGAGCGTGATGCGCGTCGAGGCGTGCAAGTCTTCACCCTTTTGGGGCGCTTGCTGGTAGGGCGAACCGTGTGCGCCGCCGAAGTCACCGAATTGAGAGGCGCCCGCGAAGGGTGAGGATCCCCGCGAAGAGCCGCCGCCAAAACCGCCGAAAGCACCCAAAATGTCGTCCAGGTTGATACCTGCGCTGCCGTTGGTGGCAAAACGAACGTTTCCGCCGCTTCCGCCGCCGAAAGCTCCGAAGATATCTTCAAAGTTCACGCCGGATGCTCCGGAACCACCGGCACCGCCGCGGAAACCGCCGGCGCCCATCGCGCGAATCGCATCGTATTGCTGGCGCTGCTCAGGGTTGGAAAGGACCGTGTAGGCCTCGCCAATTTCCTTGAAGCGTTCTTCAGCTTCGGGGTTCCCCTTGTTCTGGTCGGGGTGCCAGGTGCGCGCAAGTTTGCGGTAGGCCTTCTTGATTGTGGCCTCATCAGCATCCTTGCTTACGCCAAGAACCTTGTAGAAATCCTTTTGGAGCCAATCTTCTCCACTCACTGCGCGTCACCTCCTTTTTTGACTCTGCAGTTCGTTGAATGTTCCTTATTCAGGGTTGTACACCAGGACTTTCGCCGCGCGGATAATGGTGTCTCCGCGACGATATCCAGATTGCAAGACCTGTCCCAAGACCGGATGATCCACGTCGGGATTGGGCTGAGCCATGAGCGCTTCGTGAAGCATGGGGTCGAAATCGTCCCCCTCGTCTCCGAAACGTTCCAGCTCGAAGCGGGTGCGAAGCGTATCTTCAAGCTTGTTCGCGATCGAGGCAAAGGGACCGTCACTCAGATCCCCGTGCTTGCGCGCGGCCTCGATATCATCCAAGACACCGATCATGGCTTCCAGCACCTGGTCGCGCCCGGACTGGACGTGACCGGCAACGGATTCCTTGGAACGGCGAACAAAGTTTGAGTATTCCTGGTTCAGGTTGTACAGGTCTGCGTGGGCACGGGCGAGTTTTTCTTCTGCCTGCGCCACTTGGTCGAGAGCCTTGGACAGTTCACTGTCTTCCAGCTGCTCTTCGAAGTCCGACATATCGACCTCGCCCGTTTCCTCGCCCTGATTGCTTGCCGAGGCCGTAGCCGCACCTGCAGCTGCGCCCTCTTGAGCGTGGGGCTGGGCGTCGCCCGGGGTGGCCGGCTGAGAGCCGACCACCGGATCCTGGGCGTCGTCGGAAGTGTTCGTGGGCTCAGTGCTCACTTGTCGTCCTCATCCACAACTTCGGCGTCGATGACGTCGTCATCGGAGGAAGAGGAGGAAGACTGCGAAGCACCTGCTTCAGCGGCGGCCTGAGCAGCCTGAGCGTTCTGGTAGACCTCCTGGCCGATCTTCATCGCGGACTGGTTGAGCTTCTCAACGGAGCTCTTGACAGCCTCGATGTCGCTGCCCTTGAGGGCTTCCTTCACGGCGTCAAGGTCTCCCTGGACTTCCTGGCGGGTCGCTTCGGAGACCTTGTCGGCGTCTTCCTTCAGGGTCTTCTCGATGGTGTAGACCAGCTGCTCTGCGGAGTTACGAATCTCAAGCTCCTCGCGGCGCTTCTTGTCGTCCTCTTCGTGCTGCGCGGCCTCGTTGACCATGCGATCGATCTCTTCCTTGCTCAAGGCGCTACCGCCGGTGATGGTCACCGCGGTTTCCTTGCCGGTTCCAAGATCCTTCGCGGAAACGTGAACGATACCGTTTGCATCGATGTCGAAGGTCACTTCGATCTGGGGAACGCCGCGCGGTGCGGGAGCGATTCCGGAGAGCTCGAAGTTACCGAGCGACTTGTTGTCAGCGGTGAACTGACGCTCGCCCTGGAAGACCTGGACCAGAACCGAGGTCTGGCCGTCGGCAGCGGTCGAGTAGACGCGCGATGCCTTGGTCGGGATTGCGGTGTTGCGCTCGATGACCTTGTCCATGACGCCGCCCATGGTCTCAATGCCCAGGGACAGAGGAGTCACGTCGATCAGCAGAACGTCCTTACGGTCACCCTGGATGACGCCGGCCTGCAGAGCTGCGCCAACTGCGACGACCTCATCGGGGTTCACACCCTTGTTGGGCTCGCGGCCACCGGTGAGCTTCTTGACCAGTTCGGCAACGGCGGGCATACGAGTGGAGCCACCGACCAGGACGACGTGG
>USHU01000088.1 GCA_900554605.1 uncultured Actinomyces sp. | reverse complement strand
CGCGGGGATGAGCCGCGCAGGAAGGAAACGCAGGAGCGCTTGCAGAAGTTTTCCCCGCATACGCGGGGATGAGCCCGGATTCGATTCGGTAACCACAACGCACGGGGGTTTTCCCCGCACACGCGGGGATGAGCCCTGGAACGCGAACCTCGACTCGATCGGCATCGAGTTTTCCCCGCACACGCGGGGATGAGCCGGCCCTAGACTCGATCACAGGTGCGATGGGCACGTTTTCCCCGCACACGCGGGGATGAGCCGAGATCCCGCTGGAATAGAAAACGCTGGGCCTTCAGCCCCCGCGTTGAACCGAGCTGTTATTTCAAGCCTGGCGGAGGGTACCAACCCAGCGGCTCAATTCTATCAAACGGCTCTACGAAAGGCAGCCTCGGGTCTCTCGCCTTTGTCATGCCCGAAAAGCCGGGAACTCAATCATCTTGACCGCGCGCAAACAGCAAGCGAACGACGACAACCCGCCCGAGCCCTCACCTCAGCAACAGCGGCGTGACCTTGCACTCCTCGCCCAGCTTCATCGGCGCGATCGAACATTCATCCCGCATAACAACCAAGCGCTCCAACATCCGCTGGTGCACAGACCACGGATCAATCGTATTGAGGTAAATCCTTGTCCCGCCCTCAAAACCGGCGATCGTGGAGATCCTCCACTTGATCAAGATCCTCATGCGCATAGGAATCGATGAACTCGGAGGCCGGTAGTACCACTCCTCGTTACACGGAACCTCCGCGCCCGTCGCCGCGTGCATCGCGTGCACAAGGTCGCTGATGCCTCGTAATTGCTCAGGGGAGTACTCCCAAGGCTCAGCCGGCGCATGAAGCGGCCAAATCGCCAAGGAGGGATAGCGATGCCCAAACCCAGCCATCGCCACAGCATGATCGTTTTGCGCCAAAATCAGCCCACGCGTCGCGGCGATCTTCAAGAGCTCGTCATAGATTCCCGGATAGGTCCGCACGCGCTCAATCTCATCATGCGTCTGCGTCGAGAACTCATCAATCGCCACAAGCTGCTTGTGCAAGTGATCAAACGACGCACCCGCGGGCTTAAGCCAGTTCTGGAAAGCCACCACGTACTTCACGGCCGGATCCAAGTCATACAGGTCCCGCATCGCCCGTACAGTCATCGACATGTACTGGAAGTGCTCCTCGGGCGTCAGTGTCCCAGCCGAAGCTAACTGAGACGTGTCCTTCGCCCCATCAACGAAGTGGCGTCGCCCAACAATCAGATCGTGACCGCCCGAAAAGAAACCATTCGCCTGGGTAAGCTTCTCCGAATCCGACAGCTCCTCAAACTCCTCGGCGCTTCCACCCGAGGCTAAGAAACGCGCACGAACAACATTCATTACGTGGTCGTAGCCCTGCGGGGACGCCAAGTATTCCGCCATCCGGCGCCGCTCGGCCTCGGAAGGAACATGGCCGTGGTTGAGGTGCCAATAGTTGTAAGAAACGATCTCGAAAAGGTTGGGAATCCGCCGGAATTCAGCAACAGTATCTCCAAGTTCCTCAGCGCCGAGGCCGTGGAGAGTTTCCCATTCACCCTCGCTCGTGCGAACAATGCGCGCCTTCTCGGGAGGGGTTTCCAGGTACCGACCCGAACAGAAGGCGCAGTGATGCCCGTCTAAATCATGATCGATGATAGGGGCAGGCGAACCCGGGCGAGTCAGAGCGCGGTGAGCCCGACCCGGAACCGTCCACACTTCAGTTCCAGTTAAAAGGTTGCGCTGTTTGACCGTCCCGTCAGAAAGACGGAGGATCGCTTCGTCGCTCCCCGTAGGTAGTACAGCCATGCTTCTACTTTAGGCCGAAGATGCGTGTGCGTGTGTCCGAAAAATGAATTTCAGGCGGGTAGCCAGCCCTTAGCGCGACGGCCAAGATCCTCGAGCAAAGCGCTGGCCTCTTGAGCGCGATCACAAAGAGATGGTCGTGGCGACGGCATGCAATGAAATTCGCGGTAATCGAACGCGCTGCGAGGATCTGTGCAATCGATGCAGTAATGCCGATTGCGGCAAGCTCGGTGGAAGAACCCAAGTCGATTCGCGTGTACAGTTCATCGGCATTGATACCTGCTTCACGGGCAATCTCTTGCTCAACGACCACGGTGTAGCCATCCTCGTCGCGGATCACGGCGAAGAAATCGACCCCCTGAGGAATCTCGTCGACCAGAGAGAAGACATAGGTGCCGCTGGGCTGAGGATCGAGAGAAGCAAGAACTCGATCCAAGTCAGTCGTAGAAACATGAGTCATGTCTTCACGATAGCCCAGCGGCACGCCCACAATCTGTGCCTGTCTCATATCCAAAAACGATATGAGTTGCGCCTGAAGCGAAAGCGCTACATTCGGTCCATCTCATCGGGACGAGGCCCCGTGCGTCCTTCCTCCCCGCGATCCAGTTCGTCAATCCTGCGCATCTGATCCGCGTCCAATTCAAAGCCTGTAATGGCGAAGTTTTCCGCGCGCCGTTCATGCGAGGAGGCTTTCGGGAAAGCGACGTCGCCTCGTTGAATTGCCCAGCGGAGAACAACTTGCGATTCTTGCGCACCGACTTGGCGCGCGATATCGACAATGACGGGATCGGAAAGGACAACCCCGCGCGCCAGGGGAGCCCATGCCTCGGTAATGATCCCGTAGCGAGCATTGAAACGGTGTAGCTCACGGTTGGCGAAGTAAGGGTGCGATTCGATCTGGTTGATGGAGGGTGGGACCTCGCAGCCATCGAGGATCGGCTGGAGGTGGTGTGCCTCGAAATTCGAAACACCAATGGAACGCACCATTCCCTCACGGACGAAAGTCTCCATCGCTCGCCACGTGGGCATAATGTCGCCGCCGTAGTGCATGGGAAGAGGCCAGTGGATCAAGAACAAGTCCAAATAGTCCAGCTGTAGTTCCTCCAAAGAACGCTCGAGGCTCACGCGCGCAACATCGGGCTCATGGTTGGGATTGTTGAGCTTCGAGGTCACGAAAATTTCCTCGCGCGCCACGGGGCTGTCCGCGATGGCGCGGCCCACCTCGGCCTCGTTTCCGTACATTTGCGCGGTGTCGATGTGGCGGTAGCCAAGCTCGAGTGCATCGAGGACCCCGTGATAAGCCTCCTCGCCGACGAGCTTGTACGTTCCAAAGCCGAATTGGGGAATGGTATGCCCGGAAATCAAGGGCAAATGCTTAATGCTGGGGGCCATGATGAATACTCCAGAGTGGATTTGCACGGCGTATGCGCACGAATTTCTATGATCTTAAAGACATGATAGGTTCTTCGACCGTTGAAATTACTTTTCATTTCTTTACTAAATGCCGAAGAAACTTCTTAAACTGCGGGTTTGGCTGAGAAAATCAACGAAAAAGTGACTATGCTGTGCCCAGTAATTCTTTAATCGTGGAGGTGGCTGTGACTAAGAAACGCGCGGAGGGCGAAAGCAGGGCCCGGGCGCTCACGCGCTCGCGCCTCGTTGACGCAGCAGTGGAAATTCTTGTTGAACGCGGTTTTGCGGGAACAAAAATTGATGAAGTTGTTGGTCGTGCGGGCTACACTCGCGGCGCATTCTATTCGAACTACTCGAATATGAATGAGCTCCTTGAGGATGCTTTCATCGCATATTCGACGCAACTTTTGACCGAGATGACGCAGGCTTTCGATTCAATCGAAGGCCCGCTGGACCTCGATAGCATCGTTGCAACGCTGGAAAGCCTGGCAACTCAGGGGCGCACCGCCTACATCCTCCTTATGGAATATCGTCTTTTCCAGATGCGTAATCCCGAGGCAAGCGGCATTCCGGGAAGTCAGCGCAACCAGCTGGCCGATTTTGTCACCGGCATGCTGGAGTCTGCCCTCGAGCGTATGGGCCGCAAGCCGCTTCTGCCGACGAACATCATGGGTGAGATCCTCTCGATCTTCTACCTCGAGGCTCTGGGGAGCGTCAATGACTCCGCAGAGGCAAACCAGATCCCGATCCGCAAGGTTGTCGACGTCATTGTCTTCGGTTTCTCGATCCCCAAGGATCAGGACCCGCAGAGTGCTGCTTGCTTTGAGGGTGCCGATCGCGAACAATTCCGCGCCGAGGCCTTGGATCCCTCGCGCGAAGGACTGATTCCTTTGGTGCGCGAGGCCATCGCAAGGAACTAGAAGAACGCGCCTTGAGCGTTTTTAAACGAGTAGTTGGGGGTATGCGATACGCATACCCCCAACTAGTATTTTGGGCGGCACCGCGAAGATGCCGCCCAAAATACTACTTTTAACGAAGAGCAAATCTATCGTATCGACCACTATCTCGGTAAAGAAATGATTCAAAGTATTTTTGCCATTCGCTTTGCCAACATGATTTTTGAAAATGTTTGGAATCGTGAACACATCGATAACGTTCAGATTACTTTTGCAGAGCGTCTCGGTGTTGAAGAACGTGGTGGCTACTATGATGAGTCTGGTGCCCTTCGTGATATGGTTCAAAACCATACTCTCCAACTTCTATCACTCCTTGCTATGGACAAACCTGAAAGCTTTACAAAGGATGACATTCGTGCGGAGAAAATCAAGGTCTTCAAGAACCTCTACCAATCTACAGACGAGGAACTCAAAGAACAATTTATCCGTGGCCAATATCGTTCTGGAAAAGTCGATGGCATGAAATACATCTCTTACCGTAGCGAACCAAATGTCAATCCTGAATCTATGACAGAAACCTTTGCTTCAGGTGCATTCTTTGTAGATACTGATCGCTTCCGTGATGTACCATTCTTCTTCCGTACAGGTAAACGTCTAACTGAAAAAGGAACACACGTGAACATTGTCTTCAGCAAATGGATTCTATTTTCGGAGAACCACTAGCACCGAATGTACTTACCATCTACATCCAGCCAACTGAAGGATTCTCTCTCAGTCTTAACGGTAAAAAGGTAGGGGAAGAGTTTAGCCTTGCGCCGAATTCTCTTGACTATCGAACAGATGCGACTGCTACAGGTGCTTCACCAGACCCATATGAAAAACTGATCTATGATGTTTTAAACAATAATTCAACCAACTTTAGCCACTGGGATGAAGTGAGCGCATCATGGAAATTGATTGACCGTATTGAGAAACTTTGGGCAGAAAATGGTGCTCCACTCCATGACTACAAGGCTGGTAGCATGGGACCTCAAGCTAGCTTTGATTTACTAGAAAAATATGGAGCCAAATGGACATGGCAACCTGATACAAAGCTCTAACCAAAGAAGCGACGTCCTCCATTACGTCTACGACAAAATCGGACAGATTCAAAAAACGTTTGAGTAAGTCCATATCTGTCGGAGGATGTTCATCTACCAACTCACCAAAACGATTAGATTAGGAGGGTATTATGAAAAAGTTATTAGTATGGGGATATGCTCTGCAAAGTATGGATAAAGCAGAAAAAATGGGGTTGCCACGAGTAAGTAGTGGAGTCCTAGGTATATCAGAGGTATTCAACCCTAAAAAAACGCATCCTGATTTTGACTTTCCATGGAGTTGGTTCGTA
>USHU01000087.1 GCA_900554605.1 uncultured Actinomyces sp. | reverse complement strand
AATTGCGATTCGAAGATTCTTTGTATTCGCAATTGCCAATAGCGATGAGGGGTATAAGTCGGATCTGGTGCCTTTGAAGATCAATATTGGCGACCAGGTTGTTGCCGCGCTGCGTGCGAATGAGGATTTCGACTGGGTTGTTGATAGTGAAGCGCAGGCAATTGAGAAGACTCGGTCGGGCGAGTATTACGCGGCGGTCGTGATTCCTCAGGATTTCTCGCGCGAAATGATGACTTTCTTTTCCTCGGATGCGCACAGCACCCCGCTGACCTACTACATCAACGAGAAGAAGAACGGTTTGAGTCCGAAGATTGCGGGGCAGGGAGCGGAGCATGTTTCCGCTCAGATCAATCAAGCTTTCGCTCAGACTTTGGCTGAGATCGCTGTCGATACTGCTTCATCGCTTTCTGATTCGCTTTCCGACCCCAGTAATCTTCGGGGGATTCAGGCGCTCAATTCGCGCTTGGAGACGACCTCGACACGTCTTGCGAATGCGGCGGCGAGCGCCGATGCCTATGCGGGGCTTATCGGCTCGTCCATTCAGCTTGTCGATTCCACGCAGACGATGCTCAACAATGCCGCGCAGGCGAAGGAGCCGCTTTCCAATGCAGGAAACACGGCTTCTTCTTCGATTGCGCAGATTTCTTCTGGTGCCTCGCAGGCTGCTTCTGCTCTTTCTTCAGCGGTGAGCGCGTCGGCTGGTTCCTTGGATGCCTTGGCTTCGTCGATTGATGCTGTTTATTCCCAAGGTGGGAACACCGTAACTTCGGCCGTGGCGACCTTGCGCTCTCAGGCCGAGGCGGTGGGGAACCAAGCGACCCAGTATCTTCACGTCAAAGAGACTCTTTCGCAGCTCCCGGGTTCTCCCATTTCTCAAGACGTGTTGAATCGTCTGCAAGCTTCTGCTGATCGCCTGAGTGCACTTCAAAGCGCGATCAATGCGGCGGCGGATGACCTGGAAAAAAATGGGGCGGCGGCAGCCGCGAATCATCAAGAGGTGAAGAGTCTCATCGAAGAGGCGAAAACGGCCGTTGGAACCCTCAAGTCTGATGTTGAATCGACGCTGCGCCCACAGTTGGAGCAGCTTTCACAAACGATGAATTCTGCGACCTCATCGATGGCCTCGCTTCGCAATCAGCTTTCCGCAGCGAGTTCTCAAGTCGGTGATGGGTCAACGGGAGTGCGTGAGGGACTGACAAAGCTTCAATCCACATTCAGCAATATCGGGACCAACCTGCGCGAGGCCTCGGAAAAACTAGCGACGATCCACACCAAGCTCACGGACGCACTCAACGGTGGGAATCTTGCCCAGGTTCGAACGATCATTGGTTCGGATCCCCAGGCGCTCGCAATCGCGCTGGCTGCACCTGTGGGGATTGAGACAATTCCGGTGTATCGGGTGGAAAACTTTGGCTCGCAGATGGCACCTTTATACACCGCGCTGGCACTGTGGGTTGGCTCGGTGCTGATGATTGTTGCTCTGCGCAGTGATGTCACTACCGAGAACGTTGCAGACGGGCTTGAAGAGGCGCATCCGACTGCGCTCTATTTCAATGGCCGAGAGGTGAAGCTGTGGGAAGGTTTCCTTGGACGCTACCTTATTTTTGGGCTAATCGCGCTTATCCAAGCAACGATTTTGTGCCTAGGTGAGCTGTTCTTCCTGAAAGTTCAACACACTCACCCGTGGGAGTTCATGTGTGCGGGATGGCTCATGGCTTTCGTGTTCTCCTTCCTTCTCTATACCTTCATTGCGACTTTCGGGAACGCGGGAAAGGCACTGGGCGTGCTGTTTTTAGTGCTCCAGATTTCGGCCTCCGGTGGCGCGTTCCCTCTGGATATCCTGCCGAGTTTCTTCCGGGCAATTTCGCCGTATCTTCCCGCAACACATGGGATCACGGCTCTGCGCGCTTCGATTGCGGGGTACTCGGGTCATGAATATCTTGACGCAATGCTGTTACTGGGTGCCTTTGCCCTGTTTGCAGCGGTCTTGGGGTTGGGGCTTCGTCCGTTCCTCATCAAGAAGAACCGACTCTTGGTTCAGAAGCTGGAGTCTACAAAGCTCATGTAGAGCCTCCATGGGTTTCTCTTGCCAGCTCAGCTGCGGGGACGTATGATTTCAAGTCCGGTGCTTGTGCTGCCGTGGTGGTGGCTGGGCGCCGGAGAGCGAAGAACTCAATAGGGGATGATCGGTTTCGACAGCGGTCGTCGATCGAGGGGAAGCGAGCCGAGGAGGCATGCTCTACTCGTTAACGATGTGTGCAAACAAATAGGTGCCGAACAGAATCGCACCGACTACGTTCTCGCCGCCTGATTGCCGCGTGAACCTTTAGTCCGTCAGCCCGGAAGGTGCTTCCGGTCCGGTGTCTGGCGTCGTCTAGGAAGCCACTGGGTGCCGTTCGTGTTGGTAGGACGGCTCCGACACTCAATCAACTGAGCCTATCTGGTAGCAGGTCTGCATGATGCCAGGGGCTGAGAAATAACTCGCAGACTGCGCTCGGAGAAGACCTCGGGGTCGGCTGTTGGACGGGGGTTCGATTCCCCCCATCTCCACGAGTAGTCCCGGAACTTCGTTGAAGTTCCGGGACTTTTCCTTTGTTTCCAACGGTTTGTGGGAATTGCTGTTGAGTGCTGGAGTGAGCAGGAGTTAGCATAAGCGAGCACGAAAAAGCCCCCAATACGTCCCCGGTGGCGCCCCCACGGCCTCGGGAAAAGAAAACTATTGCGCCTTCTTTCAGAAAATTCTCGATCAATGCGCAATAGTGGTAATAAAATCCAACAGAACATATAGCAAGAGTGTGTGAAGCTCTCATTTTATAAGGCTTACGAACCTTGGAATCCTGCGCTTTGATGCGCATGTGTGTGCGAAATAAAACCGCTCGCGATGCGCATCAAAATGTATAAGAAAGCTACAAGAATAGTCGCAGAAATCTTGTAGCTGATGAATAGCTTGGTTAAAGAATCTTTTATTTATGTTCACACCTTGAGTTTTTAGTGTTAAGGATCAGTAGGCCACTCCCTTCCGATCAGCGAAAAGAATGTGGGTCTGGCCTATCTCACGTACTGACAAGGAAGATCCTCCGCTATGAAACGCAGATACCTCGTGGGAAGCGTCGGCGCCGCTGCGGCAATCGCGCTCTTTCCGTCCCTGAGCACCACCCATACCGCCGTTGCCGCCGATGGTGACACGACCTATGGTGCTTCTTTTCCTTATACGCGTTACGAGGCCGAGCGTGGCCGACTTGACCGCGCACACGTCATCTCGCTCGACGAGAGCCTGCCCATCAACAAAATGCTCGACTCGACGGCGATTGAAGCTGGCGAACAGTCCTACGTTGAACTCGAAGGCAAGGGATCTTCCGTGAGCTTCACTGCTGAAGTTCCCGGGAATGCAATTGATCTTCGATTCACTCTTCCTGACCACAAGGCCGGAAGCGTTGATATTCGTATTAACGGAGAAAAGGCCGCCACTTTTAATCTCTCGTCAGAAACTGCGTATCAGTATGTTCAAAAGAGTAAGGTCTTTGACGAAGAGAAAGACAAGTTTGCAGGCGAAGGGCCTGCGCATGCGCGCTTCCAATTTGATGAGGTCCATACTCTGCTCAATCGCCAAGTAAACCCGGGAGACACAGTCAGTGTCGTTCGAACGGGGAGTGAAGGTTATGCCTATGGCATTGACTTTATTGAACTTGAACAGGCCCTTCCTGAGATTCCGCGCCCCGATAATTCGGTGAGCATTACCGATGATGACTTGACGGTTACGGAAGAAGTGAAACCAGGAGAATTCCAGACTCGTCCGGTTCACGCATGGGCCAACGATGGAAAGGACGACTCCGAAGCGTTCCTAGCAGCCCTTAAGCGCGCATCGGATGAGAAGAAGACCCTGTACATTCCGCGTGGAACCTTCGAGTTTGATAGCCAGCTTGTGGTTCGGCATTCTCCGGATGATAACCACCAGCTGATGATCCAAGGTGCAGGTATCTGGTACTCGAATCTCTTCTTCCGTAACCCGAACAAGGCCAGCGGTGGAATTGTTCTTGAACATACCAGCCATGACCTGCAGTTCCGTGACTTCTACATGTCGACTAATCTCAAGTCCCGTTACGACGAAGGGGCAAACTATAAGGGATTCCAAGGCGTTACCAAGAATTCACAGTTTGTGAACCTGTGGATCGAACACTTCGAGTGTGGCTTCTGGATGGGTGACTATGTCAATCAAAAAGACATGCAGTACACCGAAAATATGCTGGTTGATCACTCCCGTATTCGCAATAACTTTGCTGATGGTCTGAACTATTCGCAGGGCAGCCGGGATTCGGCCGTTCGCAATTCCAATGTTCGTGGAAACGGCGATGATGGTCTTGCCTCGTGGTCAAGCCACGCAGAGTCAAAGCCGAGTGATCCCGTTCAATACGTATCGAATGCTCGTCACACCGACAATATCGAATTCACGCACAACACGATCGAGCTCGGGTGGCGCGCAGGCGGGATCGGTTTCTTTGGCGGATCTGGACAGAAGGCAGAGAACAACCTCATCACGGGGAATTTTGAAGGCGCAGGTATCCGTCTCAATACGGTGTTTGGTGGCCACAATTTCGATTGGAACTTGACGTTAAACAAGAGGGCCAGCATTCAGCGCAACAAGATCGTTCGAAGCGGCACTCAAGATGACTACTATGGCACTTCCCGCGGCGCGATTGACTTCCAGGAGATGTTTGGCCGCATTGCTGGCGTTGATCTTTACGACAACATCATCGTCCGTCCTTTTGCAGAGGACATTCGTTCGGACTTCAGCTTCACTGACAAAGAGAAGAAGCTTCGCGGCATGAGCATCGGTGATAACCCGCGCAGAGACTGGGATGGTTACGAGCCTCAGCATCTGGTTGTGAACTACGCTCGCGTCAATGGCAAGGTTGACCGCGGTATCCCTGAAGACGCGAACTACAGCCTCTACTGGTGGGACGGAGATCGGGTGAATCCGGTTGACGGCAAGACCCATCGTTACTGGATCCCCAAGGCTGATGGTGTCCAGATCAATGATGGTATGGAATTCTCGTGGGAAGGCAACAAGAAGGTTTACAACTTTATCCTTGGTGATGACCCGCAGTACCTGCCGACCTCCTCAACGCGCTTCTTGGATGACTACACCTATCAGGGGGAGATGGCTCGATCCTTCCAAGATCCTAGCCAGCCACAGACGGTGGTTCGTTTCTGGTCGCATAAGTGAGGTAGGCGGCTAACGTCGTTTTAAACCTAAGTTTTGCTGCCCGCGCTGCTCAGCAGCGCGGGCAGTGCTTTATCCGTAGCACTGTTCGATCGTGGGCTGATCACCGCATGAGATTTTGCGTTGCTCGAGCAGCAACTTTGTCCACAGGTCAAGTTCAGAAACTAGTTATCCACAGATTTTGCATCCTCGTCCCGAAGCGATGAGGCATCCTCATACCCTCGCATCATGGAGGAGCGACCTCCAGTGATTGCGAAAGGAATGATCCATGATCGGGAGGCAT
>USHU01000086.1 GCA_900554605.1 uncultured Actinomyces sp. | reverse complement strand
CGCGATCCGTAACCGTCACGCGAGCGTCACCGTCGATCTCGTTCACCTGCTTGGCCTCGATATCTTTAATAATCGAATCCACTGTGCCCGAATTTGTCATCTGGTAGAGGCTTCCCCCGGTCGACTCGACCTGGTTCTTCATATCCTCGCCATCTGTGCCCAGGTAATTACCGGGGAATAGGCCAATGACCTCAACTTGTTGACGCTTCGCAAAGTCAATCGCCTCGCTCAGGGAATACAGTCCCTGGCCGACCACCTCATTGTCCGAGGCCAAAATGACGGTACGCGAACGATCTTGATCTGTGTGGTCGAAGCCCAGGACGCACGAAGCCAAGCCGTCGCCGATCTGAGAAGCAACTTCCTCATCGGGATCGTCGGTCCCTTCCAGGTACTTCGCGAGCTCTCTGGAAATCCGGTAGCCGCTGGAGGTACGCGCCAGAATACCGTTCCTCAGGACCGAACTGAGTTCATCCAAGTACTCAGTCACCATCGGATAGTCATCGGTCAGAGGGAACTTGCGAACGGAACGACCACTCCACAGGTATAGGGAGACGCGCTCCCCATTAAAGTGCTCAACCAAAGTCTTGAAGGCTTCGCCGATTTCACTGTCGTAGTCCAGCATCGAACCGGACGCATCGAGGCAGAGGACAATATCGCGCGAGGCAAGGCGCCGGTCGTCGACCCGGCGATCAACCGGGTTCGCTGCGACGACAGCCAAGGATGCTGCACCGACACAGAAAACAGTCAAGAGAGCCGCGACGACCATCCGAGTTTTACGCATGAGCGTGCGGTAACGGGGAAGATTACGAACGTAGCCCGTGTTGGCAACCCATCCTCGCCTCTCACTGGCGTGGAGCTTTAAGCCAACATGGCGCCATCCGACGGCTGCGCCAAGAAGAATGACGACAAGGACAACAGCGATCAGGTATCCGTATCTCACGCCTTCACCACTTCCCTCGCCTTTCCGGCAATTGCACCAGCATCGAAATAGGTTTCGCTTCCGTCGGCCTCGGACTCAGCTTTGAAACCGTGCTCGCAGGCTTCAAGAGCGTTGGCAAGTTCGGGCCACGTGGGCACAATTCGACGAATTTCATCGACTGTTGCGGTTTCAAGATCACGTCCACTGCGCTCAGTTCCCAGCGCCCTCAAAATACCGGCGACTGCTAGGTGAACCTCGCGCTCATTGAGGTCCTTGGACTGTAGACGTCCCTCAACCTCATCAATGAAGCCCAAGTAGCGCTGACGACGCTTCTCATCCAGAGGGATCAAGGTGACCCGGTCTTCCTCGACCCCGCGGCTGGATCGAAGCCAACGGATCACCCACACGCCGATCCACACAAGGGTCGCGGACAGGACTAAGACGCCGACAATCCACATCCAGTGCGGGTAGTTGACGACTTCGCGCAGTTCACCGGACACGATTTTCCCTTTCCAGTGCGGACAATAGGGTTCGCACCACTTCAGCGCTCGAGGACACGCTCACCCTAGTAATTCCGGGGATATCGAGGAACTGACGCACAACCTGGCGACTCTGTTCGGCGCGCGCAGCGGCCTCGGAAGCAATCTGCGAATCTTCCAAAAGGAATCCGGGCAAGGGACCGGCATCAACGTCGACGATACGCGTCCCCTTGGGAAGCTTCGTGGGATCGGCGTCGGCAACCTGCATGACGATCATGCGATGGTGGACGCTCAATCGCTTGAGCAATTCCAGCGCACGAGGCGTGGGCTGGGGATGCGTTTCATCCGTGACCAAGACGATGAGGGAGCGCCGATGCGTTGCCGCTTGTACGCGAGCAAGCAAAGTCTCCAAATCCGAAGAGGGCGAGCGTAAGTCGATATCCTCTTCCAGGCGCCGCAAAATCAGCTCAATATGAGCGTTACCCGAGCGTGCGGGCATATGACGCATCCGCCCCTGACATCCGGAAACCAGACCAACCTGGTCACCGCGGCTCGACGCAAGCCACGCGATTGCCTGGCAGATTGTCAGAGCAATAGCTTCCTTACTCTCCCCGGAAGGAGCAAGCGCGCTCATGGAACGACCGGTGTCAACAACTAGGACAACCTGCACATTCGCACTGGCCTCGTATCGTTTGACGATCGGAGTCCCGGTTCGAGCGGTCGCCGCCCAGTCGATGTCTTTAACGTCATCGCCGGGCTTGTATTCAGCCATATCCATGAATTCCCAGCCCTGTCCCGCGCGCGCAGAATAGTGCTGGCCCTCCATGAGAGACAGAAGTTTGCGCAAGACAGGCAATTGGGTTCGACCAGCCAGAGCACGCAGCTGAGAACTATTCGTCCGCGCCTTCTGGTGCTGGTCGACATTGCCTAGGGTCTGCGAGCCTTCCTCGACGACCCCCCTCTTAATGATTGGACTCACGGCACAGCTACCGCAGAGAAGACGGCATCAATGAGGCCGTCGACGGAAATATCATCCGCCATCGCGTCAAAAGTACGAATGATGCGGTGACGCAAAATCGGGTGGCGAAGTTTCTTAATATCCTCAGGCATAACGTAGTTACGCCCCTGCATGAGGGCAACTGCCTGACTGACACGCATGAGGGCGATGCCACCACGAGGCGAAGCACCCACGCGCACGTGCTGAGAGAAACCGGGAAGCGGGTTCGGCCCCATACCGCGAGTGGTGTTAATCAGGTCGACGATGTAGGCCTTCAAGGTATCGTGCAGGAAGATGCGACGAGTCATCTGCTGAAGGA
Source organism: uncultured Actinomyces sp. (assembly GCA_900554605.1). Taxonomy (GTDB): domain Bacteria; phylum Actinomycetota; class Actinomycetes; order Actinomycetales; family Actinomycetaceae; genus Pauljensenia. Next base: position 2,806 of record USHU01000086.1, on the reverse strand, counting down.
AGGTCAATTCTTCCAAGCTAATGGGTTCAGCGTCGATGGGCTTATCCATACTCCCCGAGTCGATCCTGTTGAGGACTTCGAGCTCTTCGAGAGGCTGGGGATAGGTGATGATTTCTTTCATCAAGAAGCGGTCCATCTGTGCTTCGGGAAGCACGTAGGTGCCTTCTTCTTCGATGGGGTTTTGGGTTGCCATGACCATGAAGGGTTTGGGCAGCGGGTAGACGGTTCCACCGATGGTGGTCTGGCCTTCCTGCATGGCTTCAAGCATCGCGGACTGGGTCTTTGCCGAGGAACGGTTAATTTCGTCCAGGAGCACGATATTGGCGTGGACCGGTCCCAACTCGGTCGTCATTTCGTTTTGCGCCTGGTTCCAAATGCGCGTACCGACGATGTCGTTTGGCATGAGGTCTGGCGTGCACTGGATGCGATGGAAGCTTCCTGAGATTGCCATTGCAATGGTCTGGGCCGCAGTGGTCTTTGCAAGACCGGGCACCGATTCCATGAGGATGTGGCCCTGTGCAAGGAGGCCGACGATCAGGGTTTCCCTGAGCTGTTCTTGGCCAACCACGCGCTGCGCGAAGATCTTCTGGATGCGGTCCAGGAGCTCTTTGCTGCGTTTGAGCTCATCATCGGTGAGGTATGTAGACATTCAGGAAACTCCCGGGTGATTGAATAATTACCAATATCTTACTGGTTTTCAGCAGCTCATTCCGACTCGCGACGTCACTGCCCCGTCTGAGTGGGCGTTGGAAGTGTGAACGGCGAAATTGAGAAGGTTGGAACCGTCACCGAGATCGTTGGAAACGGCGTGACATGTGGGATATTCGTTTGTTTCGGGCTCGAATGGGTATAAGAGCGCCACATCCCAAAGATCAGCGCAATGATGAGCCAGACAACCCACCTGCTCTTTCTCTTCTGCACAGTTGAACCGGTGGGCGAGAGATCCACATCATTGTTCGTCAAGCGCATGCGCCGTCGCCGTTTCCACCGCGCGCGGCGATTCCCTGCCGAGGCCGATCCCGCTTGGGCAGGCCTCGGCGGGCGAGTTCCCGCGCGGCCTCGTTGCTGGGGTTTCGCGGGCGAAGCGGTGAGCGCAGGGAGGTCGAGATGAGAAAGATAGTTGGGAAGAGGCTGAATTGTTCCCTCTTGAAGGGCGCGGGGGCCCTCGCGAGTGAAGCGATCGACCAGAGCGATTTCCTCATCAAAGAGCGCCTCGATCGTGACGACGGGGACCCTGGACGACAGGTCTTGAATGAGCGAGTCCAACACCGCCACGGATTCGGGGGAAATGTACGCCTCGGGATAGATCGGGAGGAAGCTTCCATCACTATCGATGAGGACAGTAGCCTTTCCTGAACGAAGCAAACACCTAACGTCTGAAACCCTGATTTCAATGCGTCGCACGACCTGGGCGGTGTTGCGTTCCTTTGAGGCGTCATACCACTGGGCAACCACACGCTCAGGAGAGACCATCAAGTGATGCGGAAGGGCAAGAGCATAGCCACTGAGGCTCTCGGGGACGCTTGAGAGGAGATCTGTGCCCTCGGTGGAGGGGAAGGGAAGCGCTTCCACCGCTTCGGGCACACAATTGGTGGTTGCGAAACGATCGTAGGTACTCTTCGGCGCGGTCAGCAGCGGGAAGCGCTCAAGCAGCTCGGGCGAGGCGACATCTGCTGCGATGTGGGCGCGCGCCGCTACTTTGTTAATAAGCGCCAGGACCTCGTCACGCGTTGGAATGCTATCGTCGTTAATGCGGTGGAGGTGTTGGGAAACCTCCAGGTTTTCATCGTCTTTATGACGATTAATGACCTGTTGAAGGTTGACGGTGAAGTCACGATCCGGGTCGAAATAGGCATCAAGGAAACGGCGCGCGTCCTCGAAAGAATCCAAGCCGTCGAAACGGATCATTGCAATGAGATCAGGGGCGATCGAGTAAGCCTCTGTCGTCACCTTGAATTCCGAGTATTTGGGATCCAGTGAGCGCAGGATATTCGTTGCATCCATTGCGATTGCCCAGCGGGCAACAAGACCCGCGCGCGTGAGGGGAACCGCAAAGGAGAAGAGATAATTCAACCCACATTGCCATTGACTGCCGCGGATGTATTGGTCTCGTGGAGTCCCTTCGTCCACGGCGAGGAGATCGTCAAGATCCAAGGAATCGGGTTCGCGGTCAAAGCCTAAACCAAGGAAATCGGGTTCTGTCGTGACAAGAACGCAGGGATAACGCCCCTCGAAGGGCGAGATTTTCCGCGCGAGATCGCATGCCGATGCAAAGTAACGATCGGCCTCGAAAGTGGCGGTATCGCTGCGGAAAACGGAGAGCAAGGCTTCATTGATCCCCGTTCTGTTCGCCACGTCTGCGGTCCACATCGACGTGGCGGCTGCGCGTCCTGAAACGGGGAGTAAAAGCTCTGGATGGTCAAAGCACGCGGGAAGACGCAGCCATGCCTGACGGACGATCTCGCGCGGCCCGTGGACTCGGATATCGATCTCTGAAAAGTAGGTCAGGCACTCAACTTGAGCGACGTCGAATTTTCCGGGTGCGTATTCGATGGGACGTTGAAGTTCGGTTCGTATGGACTCCATGAGGACGTGAAGGGCACCCATTTCCTCAGGCTTCACGTCAAGAGTCCCATAGGCAAGGGTCAGGCACATCCACAGTTCTCCCGGCTTTTCAACAACCGGATCCATTACGGCCCATTCAAAGCCGTTAATGAACTTCCACTGTTTGGCGACCACACCCCATCCTTTCCTACAAAAAGCCTTTTCTACTCTAAAACATAGAGGCAAATAAAACACAGGCGGG
>USHU01000085.1 GCA_900554605.1 uncultured Actinomyces sp. | reverse complement strand
TTCGGGGCATGGGAGAATAGTGTGAGCTCGGCTCCCAAGAAAGGAACGCACGATGTCGCACACGGTTTACGGCACTCCCGTTGTTCATGGAGTGTCCTACGCACCGATCGTATGGACATCACGTCATCCCCTCCCCCCCACAGAGTTCACCGAGCTTCCCCCCAAGGAGCGCGCCGCATGTGCCGCGCATTTGGAAGAGATCTGCCGAAGCGTCGGCGATGACCTCTTCGCCCAATCCGAACAGGCCTACGGCGATGTTTCCGACGTGCTCATGATGACTGCTTCCCTAGCGACCGATCCCAGCTGGATTGCGGAGGCACAATCGTGGATTTATTCCGGGGTACCCGCTCCTCAGGCGGTCGTTCGTGCAACCGAAAAGTTCACTGAGGTCTTCCGCGCTTCGGGCGGACTCATGTTAGAGCGCGTGGCGGACCTTAAGGACGTGCGCGACCTAATTCTTGCCCACTTAGCTGCTTCCTCAGGTGACGAGGCCAGCGATGCGCGCGTGCATGCGCGGAAGGTACAGGCGGCCTCGGAAAGCCCCTATATTCTCTGCGCGCGGGATTTGTCGCCTTCGGACACGGCGCACCTCAACCCCGCGCACTGCGTGGGAATCGTGACCCAGCTGGGCGGCCCCACCTCACACACCTCGATCATCGCTCGCCAGCTGGGGATCCCCTGCATCGTGGCGGCTCGTCGGCTGGGCGAGATCCCCACGGGCGAGTATGTGCTCATGGATGCTTTTGTGGGCTCCGTGACCACTGGCGTTCCCGAAAATGAGGCCCGCGAGGCCGTAGAGCGTGACCGCCGTCGCGCCGAGGCCACCCTCAAATGGGCACCGCCCGCGCACACCTCAGATGATCATCCCGTGCGTTTGCTGGCAAATATCCACGACCTGGCCAGCGCGAAGGCTGCTGCCCGTTCCCCGCTTGCCGATTCGATTGGGCTTTTCCGTTCAGAAATCGCCTTCCTCAACGCGCAAACCGAGCCTTCCATTGAGGAACAGACCGAGTTTTATTCGAGTATTTTCCAAGAATTCCAGGGGTATTCAGTGTGCATGCGCACGCTGGATGCGGGCTCCGATAAGCCGCTGGCCTATGCGACGATTTCCGGCGAGGAGAACCCGGCTCTTGGCGTTCGCGGGATCCGAACCTCAGGCCCGCATCCACAGATTCTCCAAAACCAGCTCGAGGCGATTGCGTTTGCGGCAATGCGTCAGCGTGAGACTTCGGTTTCGGTGATGGCGCCGATGGTGTCAACGGCTGCCGAGGCCAAGTGGTTTGTCTCCTCGGTTCGCCAGCTCTCCGAGCGTTTCGAGGTCGAGCTGCATGCTGGGGTGATGATCGAGGTCCCCGCAGCGGCACTGATGATCGATTCAATCATGGAGCACGTGGACTTCGTGTCGATTGGTTCGAACGACCTCATCCAGACCGCCTCTCACCGGACCTCGCCGAGTATTCCGATCCGTGGCAACCCGCACCTTTGCGCTTGATTGCACAGGTTGCGCACGCTGGCCTCACGCACGGGGTGAGCGTGAGTGTGTGTGGCGAGGCCGCGGCTGACCCTCTGTTGGCCTGCGTTTTCGCGGGTATGGGTGTGCCTGCGCTGTCGATGCCACGCTTGGCTATTCCCTCGGTCGGTGCGCAGCTTGCTCAGGTGAGCCTGGCACAGTGCCGCTTGGCTGCTGCTTCCGTTGTTGAGGCCGCTGACCCGGGCGATGCGCGCTACCGCGCGCGCACCGCGCTCGAAGTGGAGTTCTAAGAACCCTTGTCAGCGACTTTGACTGAAACTCGCTAACTCATTCACCGATCGCCGGCAAGATGACCGAGAAGGTTGTCCCGTGTTCACCGGGCTTACCTTCACCTTCGCATAAGGTGTCGACGTCCACCCGGCCGCCCAAGGCCTCGGCGATCGAAGAAACGATCGACAGACCAAGGCCAGACGATCCCTTCCCCTGACGCGAGCGCGACGTGTCGCCTCGGACGAAACGATCAAAGACGGTAGCGCGCAACTCGGGCGGAATACCCGGGCCGTCATCGGCAACACTCATGCGCACGAACCCCGGCGCCGAGGCCCCACCGCCGATCACCTGCACTCCAACCTTGACGCGCGTGCCCGCGGGAGTGTGGATTCGCGCATTATTCACTAGGTTTGCGAACACCTGGCGAAGTGCGGATTCATCACCCGCAACCGTGCAGGAGACGCAGACGTCGTCCTCGTCATCGAACTGAGGGAGGTTCAAGACCCACTCATGATCCGGACCCGCTGCATGGGCATCTGATACCGCGTCAATCGCCAGGGGGATCAGATCGACCGGATCATTGGCGAGTTCTCGGCCCGCATCCAAGCGAGCCAACAGCAGGAGGTCTTCGACCAAGCCAGACATGCGGGCAGACTCTGAGGCAATGCGCGCGAGTGCAAGCTCTTCATCCGCGCTTCCCTTCTGCAGAAGCTGCGTGTAGCCCTGAATCGACGCCAAGGGAGTGCGAAGCTCATGCGAGGCGTCGGCAACGAACTGGCGCAGGCGCTGCTCGGATTCCGCGCGGGCCTGAAGGGCCGTTTCGACATTGTCGATCATCGTATTGAGGGCGTAACCAACATCGCCGACCTCATCACCAGGCTGGGCGATGGAGTAATCAACGCGTTGGAAGTCCTCAACTGTTGGAGTGGCAATCAGGTCCTTGGAGCCGATGCTTCGCGCGGTTGCTGCTACCTCACCAAGGGGAAGCATTTCCCTGCGAATCCACTTGCGGCCGATGAAAGTTGCGCCGGCGATCACGATCAGAGCGATGAGGCCTTCAAGAGCCACCAACATAATCAGCGTCGAGTTATTGGCTGCCAAAGACAGGCCGACGACCAGTGTCCGTGACTCTGATTGACCGCACATAACCCTGAAAGAGCCTAAATTCGGCAGGCTGACATTGTGTCCGTGTCCATCACAGCGCAAGGAGAGAATCTGCTGCTGAGCGGCACTATCGAGCTCCACCACATCAAATTGCTTGACGACACCCGAAACGATCTCATCGTCGTCCTTGATGAGCTGCAACTGGCCTTCTGCCGAACCTGGGCCTCGCAAACCACGCGGTCCGTGTTCACTTGGCGAAGCAGAGGAACTTGGGGAATTCGAATGCGATGGACCGTGGTCATCATCGTGGTCATCCTGGTCCTCCTGCGACCCAGCCGTCGGAGGAGGGGGCGGAGGAAGAGGTTGCTGCAAGCTGAGCTCTGCGTTCTTTTCAAGCCTACTGAGCATGGATTCAAGCGAACTATCGATCTTGGAAGTCATCCACGAATGCATTGCAAGCGCCGAGGCGGCAAGCATGGTGACCAACGCCAAAGCGACGGCTGCAGCAAGAAAACGACTCAGGCGAACAGTGAGAAGACGCGATCGCTTGCGCTTCGTTTGAGGAGCATTGTGCTTGGGGGTGCGCGCCTGTGATTCGGTATTCGAAGCTTGGGGGGCAGAGCTTGTCATTGGCACTCCTAGGAGGCGGGCCTGAGGATATAGCCGGCTCCCCTGACCGTGTGAATCATGGGTTCGCGCCCAGCGTCAATCTTCTTACGCAAATACGAAATGTAGAGCTCGACAATGTTCGCCTGACCACCGAAGTCGTAGGACCACACGCGGTCGAGAATCTGCGACTTCGACAAGACAACGTTCGGGTTTTCCATGAAGTACCGCAGCAGCTCGAATTCGGTGTTGGTGAGCGTAATCGCTTCACCACCACGAGCAACGTCGTGCGAGTCTTCGTCTAGGGTCAGATCGCCAACAGTGAGCACGCGGTCGACAGTCACTGTCGTCATTCCTGCTCGACGCAAGAGCGCATCGATTCGCGCGGTGACTTCATCCAAGTCGAAGGGCTTTGTCACGTAGTCATCGGCACCGGCACGCAGTCCGGCAACGCGATCAGCCACCGCGTCACGTGCCGTCAAGAACAGGACCGGAAGATGGGGCTTGCGCTTACGCAGGCGTTCCAAGGTTTCCATTCCGTCGAGGCCGGGCATCTGGATATCCAAAACGACCACATCGGGGTCAAAAGCATCGGCCTTATCCAGGGCTTCCCAACCATTGGCCGCGGTTTTTGTCTCCCAGCCCTGATGCCTCAAGGCCGATCCTAAGAGTTCAGCGAGGACGGATTCATCGTCGACGACAAGAATGCGCGCGGGCGTCCCATCGGGGCGGATGAAGTTGGATTCTGTTGTACTCACGTCGCGATCCTTTCACAGTTTCCGTCGACATTCAGGACATATTGCGCCGGCCTTCCATTGCCCTGCCCAGGGTAATGGAATCCGCGTATTCAAGGTCGCCGCCCACGGGAAGTCCCATGGCAAGTCGCGTTGTCGTCACACCAATTGTCGAAAGGGTGCGCGCTAGGTACGAGGCGGTTGCCTCACCTTCAATATTCGGGTTCGTTGCGATGATGATTTCTTGAACGACACCGTCGGAGAGTCGTCCCAAGAGCTGGCGAATCCTCAGTTGATCCGGACCAATTCCGTGGATCGGGTCAATGGCTCCGCCCAGCACGTGGTAGCGTCCGCGGAATACTCGAGAATTCTCGATCGCTTGAATATCCTTCGGTTCCTGCACGACGCAAATAATGCTGGGATCGCGACGAGGGTCGCGACAAATCGAGCATTCATCGTCTTCAGTGAGGTTCCCACACTCCGAGCAGTGCTTGACCTGGTTGCGCACCGCGTTGATCGCCGTGGTCAGGCGCTCCACATCCTCAGGCTCAGCCTCGAGAAGGTGCAAAGCCATGCGTTGCGCGCTCTTTGGCCCAACCCCGGGAAGCTGGCCAAGTTCATCAATGAGATCTTGAAGAGCTCCTTCGTACACGCGTCACCACCCTCCCTGGTCATCGGTCTTCTGCTCAATGATGGTTCCGCCCAGAATATCCAAAACTGCGGGAATCCCGAAGAGATTCGACTCGGACATATCCTCATCATCGATGCTGGCGCTATCGTCTTCCGCAGCAGAAACAGTGGGCACCTCGAAGGGTTCATCCTCTGTTTCCGGCGAAGCCTCTTCCGCGTCGCTCTCATCCGTTTCCTCACGCGCGGCAACTGCAGCAAAGCGCTGCGAGGGCAAGGGAGTCACCTCTGCAAAAGCAGGAACCGAGGGCACCGATTCCTCTTCCTCGGGATCAAAACTGGGCGGTTGAATGACCGCCTCGCTCCATCCCGAGGTCGGGGCAAAAGACTCTGATTCGTCTTCATCGTCGTCTTCAGGCTGATCGAGTGCACTATTCCGAGGGGCCGCTGGCTTTGACGTTGGCTGTGACACGGGCTGCGAGGAAGCAGGCGCTTCGAATTCTGCGCCCTCCTCTACATCGCTGTCTTCGCCGGGATCAAAAGGGGGCGGCTCCTGGGTACGCCAATCGTACGACGCGGGGGATTGCGGGTCATAGGGCTGCGTTGCGTCGATCGGCTGAGCTGGGACGTGCAACCCCTGCTCGGTCGGGGCATTGGTTTCCGGGGACTCCGGAGGCGTCGCAACCTGCCAAACGGGTGCTTCCTGCGGTGCCTCGGCGCGATGCTCAACTTCGCGACGCTGCCCGCCACGCTGGGGTGCCGACTGCTGGCCAGCTCCCTGCGTGGGCGGCGTAGC
>USHU01000084.1 GCA_900554605.1 uncultured Actinomyces sp. | reverse complement strand
ACGGAACGCCTCACCCTGAGGTTCATTTTGCTCCGGTTATTGGCCAACTGGCCTCGACAATCTTCGGAGAAGGCTCCGTTCTCTTTATTCTGGTAACGGCAGTGACGGGTTTTATCCTCGTGCTTGCCGCAAACACCGCCTTTAATGGCTTCCCGACCTTGGCCTCGGTTCTTTCACGCGACTCCTTCTTACCGCGCCAGCTCTACAAGCGCGGTGATCGACTCTCTTACTCCAACGGAATTATGGTCTTGGCAGTCGGCGCCTCGGCCTTGGTTATTCTTTTTGATGCGAGCGTAACTCGCCTCATTCAGCTCTATGTCGTCGGCGTTTTTGTTTCCTTCACACTCTCACAGCTGGGAATGATCCGACATTGGAATAAACGTCTTCGACTGCCTCAGAACGGGGGAGAACGCAGCAAAGTTCTGCGCTCGAGGTCGATCAATATTGTCGGTTTTATGATGACCGGTTTTGTCCTTACCATCGTCCTCGTCACGAAGTTTACGCACGGTGCGTGGATCACTGTTGTCATGATCGCTCTGGTCTTTGGTATTCAGCGTTTGATTCGCCGCCACTACGACACGATTCGCGGGCAGCTACGTATCGATGACTGGCATGCTCGACGTGCCCTTCCCACCCGTGTCAGGGCCCTCGTGTTGGTATCGAACCTTTCAAAGCCTTCGATGCGTGCAATCGCAACAGCGCGTGTTCAATCGCCAACCAACCTTGAAATCGTCTCTGTGGTTGCGGATCTTGACGAAGAAGAACATATTCGCCGCGAGTGGACTGAATCGGGACTTCCGGTTCCACTCACATTGATTTCCTCCCCATTCAGAGATGTCACGCAGATTGTGAAGTCGTATGTGCGAGCACGGCGCCTTCGTTCTCCAGGCGAAATGCTTGTGATCTATATTCCCGAGTTCCTTGTTCGCCACTGGTGGGAGAACCTGCTCCACAATCAGATGGCGCTGCGTCTGTCGCGGTCTTTGCTTCGTATTCCCGGCGTTGTCGTCACTATCGTTCCGTGGAAGCTTGGTGAAGAGGCGGAAGTTGAAGGACGTCAGAGCGTGAACGATCCCTTCAAACGGCGCGAGGCGACGGAGAGGGCATGAAAGTAGGCAACGAGATTTGTGAACTCACGATCGGCCCTCCTGCTCACGGTGGTGCTTGCATCGCTCGAGATGAGTCTGGCCGCGTGGTTTTTGTTCGGCATGCGTTGCCCGGCGAGCGTGTTCGTGCACGCATCATTGATCGCCAGAAGCGTATGGCCTGGGCCGACGCTATAGAAATTCTTGAAGGCAGCCCCGATAGAATTCCCAGCGTGTGGCCCGCTGCTGGACCTGGAGGCGTAGGCGGCGGGGAACTTGCGCATGTGAGTCCCCAAGGACAGCGTCGATGGAAGAGTCAGGTTTTAGTGGATCAGCTCGGGCGCATTGGCCGTGAGCGCGTTTTGCAACAGATCGATGCGATTGGGGGAGTAGAGGTTCATCCTGCGCCTGGTGATGAGGAATCCGCCAGTCTTCTCGGGCGACGCACACGCATTGAGTGTGTTGTCGATGCGGAAGGCTTCCTTGGGATGCGCCAGTATCGCTCCCACAAGATTGTGCGACTTGATTCGATGCCCTTGGCAGCAGTTCAGATCAATGAACTTCCCGTTTGGGAAGGCAACAAGATCTTTTCTTCTCTCCCACAGGGATCGCGTATTCGCCTCATCGCACCACCTGGCGGCACTCCCGTGATCTGCACGGATCACGGCTGCTGGGACGGGGAAGGCAATTCTTGGGATGGTCCTTTACACTGGCGCATTTCACATCGTCAAGGAAGCGATGACTACGCGGTTCGTCCGTGGGGTTTTTGGCAGACCCACCGAAGCGGCGCCGAGGTATTGGCACGAAACGTCGAAGAGATCGTGAGCGCTCATTGCCCCTCTCGGGTCATGGAACTGTATTCGGGCGCGGGCCTCTTTTCGCTTCCCCTTTCTCGCGTTGTAGGCGAGCGTGGTGCCTTGGTCACTCTTGAAGGGGACGAGGCCGCGGTTGCTGATGCCGCGAACAATCTTGGGCGCGGCGCCTGCGAGCCATTCGTCGGTGACGTGGATGGCGGTGCAGTACGAGAGTTGAACGATTACATCGGTGGCGCAGAAGTCATCGTTGCAGATCCGCCGCGCGCGGGCGCAGGTCAGGAGGTGTGTCATGCGATGGCCTCCACAGGAGCTCAATGCATCGTTCTGGTTTCGTGTGATCCAGCAGCTGCGTCTCGTGATCTTCACGATCTATGCGAGAAGGGCTACCGCATTTCAGATATGAGGGCGTGGGATTTGTTCCCTTACACGCACCATTTCGAGGTGATGACGGTCCTCACCAGGGATTGATGCATCCAGTACGCACTTGGTGCTGAACTAACTAGTGGTGTGGGGGCAGACTGTTTTGGTCCCCCACACCATGTCTGTCCAAGAAACTTAGAGGTTTTGAATCTCTACCTGCACAGGACACGAAGCATTAAGCTTCCAGACTTGCGAGTAGAAGCTGAGTTCGCTTTCCCACGAGTCTTTAATATTCTCGGCGCGGCGGAAGCCGTGGCCCTCGCCCTCATAAATACGTAAAGCAACCGCGCGTCCGTCGCCACGAAGCGCCTCGTACATCGATTCGGCGTGGGAAGGAGGCACGACCTTGTCGGCGCTTCCCTGGAGGAGAAGAAGCGGCGCATGGATCTGGTCAATCTTGTGTATCGGGGAACGCTCGATCCACAATGCATCTTCAAGATTGTCCGAGCCGAGCAGCTTGAGATCGTAGTGGGATTCAAACTTGTGGGTTGTCGCTTCTAGTAGTTTGAGGTCAGCGATACCAAAGAGAGAAGTTCCAGCGGTGAAGACGTCAGTATCGGCCAAGGCAGAAAGGACGGTGTAGCCACCTGAGGAGCGGCCTCGGATCGCAAGGCGCGCGGGATCGGCCAATCCTTGAGAAACCAGGTACTGAGCACCCTCTGCGCAATCCTGGACGTCGAGGACCCCCCAGTGTCCGTTCAAGCGCTCACGATACGTGCGCCCGAAACCGGTGGAGCCGCGGTAGTTGACATCAAGGTAGGCGAAGCCTCGTGACGTCCAGTACTGCACGCCGATGGAGAGGCCAGCGCGCGCCGAAGAGGTCGGGCCTCCGTGCACGTTGACCAAGAGGGGCGGAAGCTCCCCCTCGGGAGCAGTAAACTGCGGGTTTTTCGGTGCATAGTAGAAGCCGTAGACGGTTTCTCCGTCACTGCTCGTCCATGAAACTTGTCGCGCCTGTGAGATCAGTTCTTCAGGGAGTCGTTCTTGCGAGGAGGAACGCATGACGCGAGAAGAGCCACCGCTAACTTCGACAATGGCAGGTTCGTGGGTGGGGGAGTCGGCAAGAGTGACAACGCGCCCCTCAAAGCACGCAACATTACCAGTCGGCCACCATGGGGTACGCCATTCTTCACACATTCCGTTATCGAGGCGAACGGTTCCCAAATGCCAGGTTCCGTTCTCAGCCCACGAACAAATCAAATTCTCGTAGTCGAAATTGTCGTAGGAATGCAGTCCGAGCTGCCAGTGCGGGTGCGAGAAGGCACGAGGACTGGGGTGGAGCGGACGAGTCCGCAAACGTCCCATCCATGCAAGCGCATCTTCATCGTCATTCCAATGGAAGCCTTCGGTACGGTAGAGATTCGCCCAACCAGAAGAATCGTCAACGTGGATGAGGTCGCCATTGAGGGTCCAACGAGGCTCGTAGACGCAGACCTTCGGGCGGTCAACCAGAACCAGGGAAGCAGATACTCGCCCTTCAAAGTCCAGAGCGCCTACATGCAAGGTGGAGTGCGTCCAGGCCATCTCAGGATGGTTCCAGCTCAGCCACGCGAGTTTCGTGCCGTCAGGGCTAATTGCTGGGGAAGAAACGAAGTCAGTACCGCTGAAGATCGACATGATTTCGAAGGCGTTACGGGCTGCGCGTCCGTCCAGAGGAATCGCAACAAGAGAGTTGACGGGTTCACCTGGGTTCGAGTGATCCTCTGCAACGGCATAAACGAGGCCGCGTACGTCTGCGATTTCGAAGTCACCATAGCGCACCTTGCCCAGGGGCGTAAGAGGAACAAGTTTGCGGTGAGGATCGCGGGTATTGAATGCGTAGACGCGGCCATCAAAACCGTCAGAGAAGACAATTAATCCTTCCGAGACCGCGTAGGCCTTGCCACCGTACTCATGGACGCGTGTGCGTACGTCAGGCAGGCGAATGCCATCAATCAAAGGAAGAACTTCAGAAATCTCTCCCATTGAATTCGAACGCAAAAGGGTGTTGCGCCCCTGGTCGCGGGGATTTCCTTCAACCCAGTAGGTATCGGCCTCGTCGACGCGTACCTGCGACAGCTGCACTGATGTCTGGGTATACGAATCAGCTTCTACAGGAGAATCCCACTGTCCGTACGGGCGTTGCACGCTCATCATGTCTCCTTCTACATGGGGAAAGTTCTCGCCAGCTCTATTCTAATTCGTGGTGCGATCTCGTGCCTCGAAGAATTCTCGCCCTTGAAACTCGGTTGCTCTTTGAGCCTCATCGCATCCTTGACACTAGAATCGTTTCCATGACGCAATCCGAGAATCAAGCTTCGCTGCTGAGCACTATTGATTCACCCCGCGATCTCAGGCGGATTCCCGCCGCGCGATTAGACTCTCTTGCTGAAGAGATTCGGACGAAACTGATCGATGACGTCTCGAAAACTGGCGGGCACCTTGGACCGAACCTTGGCGTTGTTGAACTCACCATTGCGCTTCATCGAGTCTTCCGCTCTCCTTCTGACACAATCGTTTTCGATACCGGGCACCAGACCTACGTCCATAAGCTGCTCACTGGTCGCCAGGATTTTTCACAGCTACGCCAAGAAGGTGGCATTTCGGGATACCCCAGTCGCAAAGAATCCATCCACGATGTCGTAGAGAATTCTCACGCGTCCTCATCCCTATCGTGGGTCGATGGAATCTCGCGTGAGAAGGCGCGAAGGAAGGACCCTACGTGGACTATTGGGGTTATTGGCGATGGCGCATTGACCGGCGGAATGGCGTGGGAGGCGCTCAATAATATTGCGTCGGATCCCAAGCGGCGCGCCATTATCGTCGTCAACGATAATGGCCGCTCCTATGCGCCAACGATCGGCGCTTTTGCACGCCATCTCGATCTTCTGCGTTCATCGCAGAACTATGAGAAAGCACTGTCTTGGGGCAAACGGACTCTCATGAATTTCGGTGAGCCAGGACGAGCAACTTACGGCGCGTTGCATGGCCTGAAAACAGGGCTTAAAGACACCCTCATTCCGCAGGCAATGTTTGAAGACCTTGGCCTGAAATACCTCGGACCCGTTAACGGGCACGATATCGCTGCTATGGAAGAGATCTTCAATCGTGCCCGCGAGCTTCACGAACCTGTACTCATCCATGTGATGACACAAAAGGGACGCGGCTACACCCCAGCCGAAGAAGACATCGCGGACCGTTTCCATGCCGTGGGAAGGATCCACCCGGAAACGGGGCTTCCCATTGCTCCGGCCCGCTTCGCGTGGACCAGTGTTTTCGCCGATGAAATTCGAAAGCTTGCTCATGAACGCGATGACATCGTTGGCGTTACCGCGGCGATGATGCTTCCTGTAGGCCTAGGGCCTTTCAAGGATGA
>USHU01000083.1 GCA_900554605.1 uncultured Actinomyces sp. | reverse complement strand
AGAGGCGCTGGCGCGGGGGTGCACCCTGGAAGCCGCAGCAGCGCAGGCGCAGGTGTCGAAGGCATTCGCCGCTGTCGTCATTGAGGACATGCAGCGCCGAGGCCATGCAACCAGTGCACAGTCGCTGTGTGCTTCGGGCTTGCGTGCGTGCCACGGGAATAAGGCACCCGAGGTGATGCTTCACTGTTCGGGATGCCCTCTGATCATCTAGTATCCGCCCGAGCTCAATCAACAAGAAGGCTCCCTGTCGACCTGCATGAAGCAGTGATCGACAGGGAGCCTTCTGATCAGCTGTTTTAGGCTTACTTCACCCCGGTGATTTCACCGTCAGCGGTCAGTTCGATGCGCTCTGCTGCGGGGTGAGCAGACAGTCCCGGCATGGTCGACAAGGTTCCCGAGATCGCGTAGACGTAACCCGCACCCGCTGCAAGACGGACTTCACGGATTGGAAGCGTCCACCCGGTAGGAGCACCCTTTGCTTGAGGATCGGCGCTGAGCGACATTGGAGTCTTAGCAACGACGACCTTCAAGTTCCCATAGCCAGCCTCTTGATATTCCTTGAGGCGCTTGGCTGCCGCAGGCGTGTAATCAACACCCGCAGCGCCGTACATCGCAGCAACCTTCGCGATCTTTTCCTTCAAGGAATCCTCATCCTCATAGAGGGGGTGGACTGCGGAGGGGTCGGATTCTTCACAGGCTGCTTGGACTTCGCGCGCCAAGGCACGGGCGCCTTCCCCGCCTTCGACAACGCCCAAGGAACGCGCCACGCGCACCCCGGCCTCGGCGCAGATCGCCTCGATCTCAGCCAACTCGGCCTCGTGATCGGTGGGGAAGACATTGATGGCAACCACGGGGTTGAGCCCAAAACCGCGAACGATTTCGATGTGCTTGAGAAGGTTTGCGCTTCCCACGCGTACTTCCTCAACATTTTCTTGCAGCATTGCCTCGGGAAGAGCCTTCCCCGGGGCAAGCTTGTAGTGACCCGAGTGAGACTTGAGCGCGCGAACCGTCGTGACGATCACTGCACAATCGGGACGCAAGCCACCGAGTGGGCACTTGATGTTGAAGAAACGTTCGGCGCCCATATCTGCGCCAAATCCTGCTTCAGTCACAACGAAGTCGCTGTGCTGGCCGGCAAGAAGGTCTGCGATCACCGAGGAACAGCCCGTCGCAATATTTCCAAACGGACCGGTGTGCACCAAAACGGGGCTTCCCTCGGTGGTGCGCAAAAGATTCGGGCTCAGCGCATCACGCAGAAGTGCCGCCATCGCGCCCGCGGCTTTGAGATCCTCTGCGGTGACGTATTCGCCGGCCTCGTTTTGGCCAATAACGATGCGGCCAAGGCGCTCACGCAGGTCACGATATGAGGTCGCCAAGGACATGATGACCATGACTTCGCTGGCTGCAGTGATATCGAAAGAAGCTTGGCGAGTCACACCGTCGATTGCACCACCCAAGCCGGTTACGACGTGGCGGAGAGATCGATCATTGACATCAAGGACGCGAGGCCACGTGATTGAACGCTCCTTGAGATGCAATTCGTTTCCTTGGTGGAGGTGGTTGTCAATCATTGCAGACAGCAGGTTGTGTGCCGCGGTGATTGCGTGGAAATCTCCAGTTAGGTGCAGGTTCATCCGTTCGAAGGGAAGAACCTGGCTCTTACCACTGCCTGCGGCTCCTCCCTTGACACCGAAAGTCGGACCCATTGAGGGCTGGCGAATAGTCAGGGTTGCCGAGGCCCCTTCCAGTGCAAGACCCTGAACCAAGCCGATTGCAGTCGTCGTCTTCCCCTCGCCATAGGGAGTCGGGGAGGTAGCAGTGACGACAACATAGTGGGCACGCTGAGGAGCAGAAGTATCGAGTGCCTCGAGATCGACCTTCGCAAGGTCAAAACCGTAGGGACGCAGGTGCTCGCTGGGGATCCCAGCTCGTTCGCCCAGCTCCACCAGTGGAGCTAATTTGGACGCAAAATCAGTTGCAACAGTGCTCATGGGGATAGCTTAAAGCACCGACTCTCTTGGGACCGGGCGGCCCAAGTGCTGGGAAAATGTTCCCTTACGGCGCTTTGTCCCCGGCGAGCTCAGCCTTTTCTATTACGGTGGTTTTGTGGCCGTAAATTTCTTTTCTCGATCGACGCAAGATTCCCCGCGGGAGCAGGCGCAGACCTCTTCCGAAATGCCGAGTGCGCCCAGCGACCATGTTGTCCAAGAATGGCGTGCACAATTGCGTCAAATTACCTCAGAAGAAGGCGGAAACACCTTTCCGCGCTTGACCGTATCTGAGGCGCATCCCGGTGGTTTGGCTCAACTTTACGCGGGTCGGCCCACGAAACTCTCCAGCCTCATCCGAGAAAGCGCCGCGCACAAGCGCGCCTTGGAACGCGCGCGTTCCTTGGTTTCCTTCGCCCATGAAATGGCGATGCGCCACGGAGTTGCTCCCGTCCACATCGCGATCGGGCACGCGCAGTGGGGGGAAGACGAGGCCCGCACCAGTGCACCGGTTTTCTTGCGTCCCCTGCGCCTGAGTCTTGAAGGCGACGATGTCGTCATCACCTTGCGTCACGGGATGGAACTGTCGGCCGCATTCGAAGACGCACTCGCGGAAAAGAATGTCCACATTGACATGGACGAGGTCGCGCACCTGTCCACCCAGACCCACGGTTTCTCGGCCTCGGTTGTCTTGGACCACGCGCGTCAAGCTGCCTCGGTCCTGGACAACTTTGATGTGCGTGAAGAACTGACTATCGGTATTTTTGAGCACCCGGCTGCCCTTCTACTTCGCGAACTCGATCGTCCCGCACACTTGATGAAGAACCGTATTATTCGCGCTCTGGCTGGGGATGCGGCTGCGCGCAGCGCCATTTCGGGGCCTCTTCCCGAATCGAACCCCAGTGATCGCGACCCCGATGAGGAACGCGGTGCGGGTGACCTAACCCCGAAGCAACAAGATGTTGTCGAGGCCGTCGCGGGTGGTTATTCCTTCATCGTTGACGCGCCCTCGGGGGCAGACGACGCTTCTTTGATCGCGGCGATTATTGCCGATAGCGCCGCGAATGGCCGCAGTGTGGTCCACATTGCTGGTTCCCCCTCACGCACCTTGGCCGTGCACGGTCGCCTTCGTGATTTGGGCGTGGACGAGGCCGCAGTTCGTATCGATGGTTCCAACGCCTCTGATGCGACGCTGGGTCTTCAGCTCATTCATGCTTCGCAAGATCTGACCTCGGTTGAGGACAGTGCAGAGGTTGCGAAGATGCGCGCTCGTTTGCGTAGCGTTCGCCAGACACTTTCGTCCTACACGACCTACTTGCACCGTCCCTTCAAGCAGTTTGGGGTCAGCGCATTCGATGCCCTCCAGGTCCTCACGGACCTGACGGCGACCAAGCCGGCGCCGCGTACTCGTGTGCGTTTGAGCGAAGAGATCCTCATTGAGATCGCTTCTGACCAAGGAGCGCGTGCCCGCGAGCTCCTCCACGAGGCCTCGTCCTTGGGAGTGTTCTCGCGCAATGCCCAGGTGGGTCCGTGGAAGGGGATCGTCATCGCTTCCCAGGAACAGGTTCCCGACGTTCTTGAGCGCGTGAATCGTCTTGCGAAGGAAACTTTGCCCGAGCTTCGCGTACTGATTGCATCTGTTGCCGGAGAGACCGGGATTTCCTCGGCGGTCAATATGCGCCAGTGGTACGACCAACTCGCTATGTTCGAGGGGGTTCGTGAAGTTCTCGACGTTTTCCAACCGCGGGTCTTTGAGCGTTCCGCAGCCGATATGGTCATTGCGACGGCCTCGAAGAAGTGGCGTCAAGAGCACGGTATTTCCATGCCCCGCTCACAGCGTGTCCGCTTGGTCAAGCAGGCTCAGGACATGCTGCGTCCGGGAAGCCATGTTGAGGACTTGCACCGCGCGCTCTTGACTGTTCAGGAACGTCGCGATGTGTGGCGTCAGCATTGCGATAGCGACGGCTGGCCGAAGCTGCCATCGAACTTGGCCCAGGCCGCTGCTCTCACTCACGAGGTTGCGGATGATCTCGAGCACCTGAACCCCATGTTTGTTACCGCTCATGGCGATCTGGACATGATGCCAATCGTTGATTTGGCCAAGCTCTGCGAGCGCCTGAGCGCTGATCCTGAGGGTGGCTATGAATTGCCGCGTCGCGTTGCGGTCTTGAAAGAACTGGCCGAGTTGGGGTTGGAGCCTTTGACGCGCGATCTTCGTGGCCGTCACGTTGATGACGACCAGCTGGACGCTGAACTCGATCTTGCGTGGTGGGCGTCCATCCTTGGCCTCATGCTTGCGACGGATTCTCGTCTGGGTGGTTTTGATCCTGCGGTCCTTGAGCAGGCTTTGACTGAAGGGCGCGAGCTGGATCGCCAGCAGGTCGCCTCCTTGGTTCCGCAAGTGATTTCACGCCTTCGCCGAGGCCGAACCCAAGCCGTTGCGAATGATCCCCAGGCTTTGAGCGCGCTTGAATTGGCTGTCAATGACCAGCATGCGCTGACCTCGTTGTACGCGCAGTTCCCCTTGGCGTGGGACTTGATTCCTGCGGTCTTGACGGTTCCGACTCTTGTCCCGCAGATCTTGCCAGAGGACCATCAGGTCGATGTTGTCATCTTGGATGACGTTGATGCGCTGCCTTTGGCGGAGCTTGTTCCGATCATTTCTCGTGCCTCTCAGGTCGTTCTTTTCGCTGATCTTGCCCAAGAACATGTCGATGATTCGGTTGCGGCTCTTTCCGAGGTTCTTCCGCACCTGCGCATGGAAGTGCGCCCGACTCGTTTGAATGATCAGATGGCGCTCCTTCTTGCGCGTTACCGCGTTGATCACACGGGTGTTCCGGTTCCGTGGACTTCCGCCAGTGCTCCCGTAACAGCGATTTGGACCGAGGGAACGGGTATGCCGACCCCTGGTAGTGAGGCTGTTGAATCGACCGCGGTGGAAGTGGACGCCGTCGTTGAAGCTGTTCTCGAACATGCGACTTCGACCCCCGAGCGTTCCCTCGCAGTGGTCGCACTAAATTCGCAGCACGCTGAGAGGATCCGCACCCAGCTCATGCGGACGATTGGCGCAGAACCCGGTTTGGCCTCGTTCTTCGATCCCGCGCGCGTGGAGCCTTTCGTGGTTGTCGACCCCGATGGCGCACGAGGCCTGGGCCGCGACCACATCATTATCGCTGTTGGTTTTGCGAAGACCCCGCACGGTCGCGTGATCCACCACTTCGGTGTCTTTTCTTCCCCCGCGGGTGCGGGCGCGATGGCCGATGTCTTGCGTTCGGTGCGCGGAGACCTCACTGTTGTGTCCTCGATTCGCCCCGAAGAAATCGATACTTCCCGTCTGTCCCAGCGTGGTGCGCTGATGCTCGTCGACCTCCTTGAGATTGCCCGAGGCCAATCCGGGGTTGGTATTGATTCGTGGCCTACCTTGGATATCGAACCCGATCGGCTGCTCATTGATCTTGCGGATCGACTCTACGGCCTAGGCCTCGAAGTCGTGGCAAACATTGGGATTCCAGGTGGATTGCGGATTCCGCTGGCGATCGGGCATCCCGAGGTGCCGGGGCGTCTGCTCCTTGCAGTGCTCACCGATGATGACGAATACGTCGCGCAGCCCTCGCTGCGTGTACGCGATCGCCTGTGGCCCGCAATGCTTGAAGCACAGGGCTGGAAGGTCCACATTGCCTTGTCGATAGCGGT
>USHU01000082.1 GCA_900554605.1 uncultured Actinomyces sp. | reverse complement strand
ACGCATCAAGGCCACGCCCAGGGCAAGACCAAGAGCACCCAGACCAATGGCCGGAACAGGGTTCACACCAGTGTGCGCAAGACTCTTCTTCGGAGGAAGCGTCGTACTCACACTCGGCGAGGGAACAGTCGTTGACTCAGAAGGAGAAGGCACAGTCGTGGGAGGAGTAGTCACAGAGGGCGTCGGAGGAGTTGTCTTCAACTGCCCCTCAAGTTCCCCCCATCCAACAGTCTCGATCGCAATAGTCCGTTCGGTCGATTTCCCGTTAACTACTGCAGTATTCTTGAAGCTGGTGCCAACGGTTGCAGAACCAGGAATCTTGAGTTCTGTGTAGTACTTGAGCAAGTAGTAGGCATCGCTATTCGAGTTCGGGAAAGAAGCAACAAAGCCATCCGCGGTCTCAGTCAAGGTGAAGGTTCCACCATTGACAGAACCGCCAATTTTGACGCTTTGTGCGGGATGTTGATGGTTCACATCCGCCTTGAAATCAGCCAATGAATTCCACTTGTACAAGCGCGTTTGCTGCCAAGCATTAGGCGCAGGATCGTTAAACAGCTTGTAGCCACCGTAGGAGGTGTCAAAGGTATCAGTAATGTTGATGGTATTCGACGTGATATTACGTTCGGGGAGGTAAATCTCCCATGTAAAACGATCGTTGTGGCCATCATGCAGCTGCCAACCGTACTTGTAGGGATCAACAGGTGCATACCCGGTTGTATTCCTCACGATATTGCCATTGGGCACAGTCGTCGTCAGCGTAACAGTGTGATTAATTGTGAAGCCAAAAGAATCAGAAGTCGATTCGCGAGTCATATCCGCAAGAACATGAATATCGCCCTTCATATTCACATGTCGCTTTGCATAGTCGGTGAAGACACAGCTAAGCGATTGCCCCTCGCCTGCCGGAATTGCACAATTAAGCGCAGTTCCACCGCCATTCTTATCATCAACATCAAAGCGGGTGGCGCGAGTACGCAGTTCACTAGGCAGCTGAACAGTAATCGTATCCCCTTCGGTTACAGCCTTACCGCTTGTATCGAAAGAGAAATCCATGACGTAGTTATCCCAGACGTAGTTCGGCCCGTGCGGATGCGAACTATTCGCCATCACCACGCCAGTAACAACATCAACCTCTACTGCCTGAGCAGCAGGTAACGTCGGAGAGAACACAGTGAGAGCTCCCGCTCCCACAAATGCACAGGCAATCGTGCCAGCAACTGAAGCACGCAGCACGTGTGCACGCGTAGCATCGTTATTCATCACATTCTTGTCTTTCTGGAGGGATGTCACATACGTGACTCGACGCCCTCAGGCTAACACGATCACATTCAGCTTCAATTCAGCCTCCATTGCCTAAACAACAATTTTTTACCCTCTAAATCCGCGTAATTCCAACGCCTTTCACGAGTCGGCCGAAAAGCTTCCCCGGTACATTCCTGAATATTCTTCAAGAAGTCTCAGTTTCTGACAGATCGTAAGAAATTAATAACTTGAAGGAAGCCGCATTGCTCGAACTCCAAGCTTTCCAAGGACCATGAACTGACCAAGGGCACACATTCATGCAAATAGCCCCTGATCACCGCTCATTTTGGGTAATACCATGGGCCCCATCCTTTCGGATGGGGCCCACGATCATAGTTTCGTTTCTACACGAAGTTACGTATTCACCTTAGGCCGAGGCTTGCTCGCGACGACGCATGAGCGCGACGCCCAGGGCCAGTCCCAATGCTCCGAGAGCAATAGCAGGAGCAGTCATAGCACCAGTGTGGGCCAAGGAGGTCTTCGGTGAAGGGGTAGTCGACGTGCTCGGGGAGGGCGTGGCCTCGGTAGTGGACTCAGAGGGCGAAGGTGTCACCGTGGTTGCCGGAGGTGTCGACGTTGTGGAAGTCGGAGGGGTAGGACGACGATCAGACTCGAGGTCGCCCCAGCCAACTGTTTCAATCGCGATGTCGCGCTCAGCGGTCATTCCATTGACATCGGCCTTGTTATTAAAGACGTTCCCGGGCTTTGCATTCTCGGGAATATTCAGCACGGTGTAGTACTTGATCATGTAGTACGCGTCACTGTTAGAGTTCGGGAAGGAAGCAACGAAGCCGGTCGAGGTCTCGGTCATGGTGAAGGTGCCACCATTGACCGCTCCGCCAACAGGAATACTCTCAACGTAGTTCTGGTGACTCGGGTCAGCCTTGAAGTCATCAAGAGAGTTCCACTTGAGCAAGCGCGTTCGCTGCCAGGCATTCGGATCCGTTGAGGGGTCATTGAACAGCTTGTAACCGCCATTGGCAGTGTCGAAGGTATCAGTCACCGAAATAGTGCCCGAGTGAATGTTGCGTTCTGGGATGTAGACCTCCCAGGTGAAACGTTCTTTGTGTCCCTCGTGCAGCTGCCAGCCATACTTCCACGGAGTATCGGGGGCGTAGCCGTTCGGGTTCGGAATGACATTCCCGTTTTCGATATCTGCAGGCAGGGTGATGTCGTGGCCGATCTTGAACTCAAAATGAGTTGAAGTGGTCGCGCGAGTCATATCCGCGAGGACGTGAATATCACCCTTCATATTGACGTGCTCATCGGCGTAATCAGTGAACGCACAGTGGAGGGTCTGGCCGACACCGGCGGGAATAACGCACTTCATTGCGACGCCACCGGTGTTCTTATCTGTGACGTCAAAGTAGGCTTCGCGGGTGCGCAGCTCGCTGGGCAGCTGGATGGTGACAGTATCCGTTTCGGAAACATCCGTACCAGTCGTATCGAAGCTGAAGTCCATCGTGAAGTTATCCCATACATAGTTGGGGCCGTTCGGAGTTGAACGGTTCTTCATTACGACGTTCTTAACAACTTGGTTTACCTCGACGGGCACGTGATCTGCACGAGATGGAGACGCGGTCATCACCGTCATCGCACCGGCACCGGAGAGTGCGCAGATAAGTGCACCTGCCACCGAGGTACGGCGGAGACGCGCGCCTGAAGCATTGAAAATCATGAAGTTAAATCTTTCTCAAGAAACGTCACTCACGTGACCAGATATCAACAGGTTAGCACGCCGACCTTCAGCATTACCCCAGACTAAATTTCGGAAACAATAATTATTCAGGGTCGAAACGCAAGTATTCCGCCAAGTTTTCGGGAACAATACGCAATTCATGTGTAAATGCTCATAGGAAAATCCCAGTTTTAACTTTTCGCAAATTGTTCACTGCGCGCGCTTGTATCCATGGTGGACTCATTGCAGGCCCGCGCGAACAAATCTCCAAGGAGCAAGCTGAGCTCCTCAGCCTAGAGCCTTGCGACGTTGGCGTAGAGACATTCCAAGCGCCATTAGTAACGCCACGCTGCCCAGCAGCATCCCAGAGTTGACTCCGGTATGCGCAAGCGCTTCCTTCGGACGAGGCGGAGTGCTGAGGCGAGGAGCAGGTGTAGTGATAGTGGTCGAGGCCGAAGGCGAGGGGGTTGGCGAGCTCGTTTGCGGAGTCGTCGCTGACGGTGTCGGAGTAGAGGTCCTCACCGAGGGGGTCGGGCTAGAGGTGCTTGGCGAAGGCGCCGGCGTAGAGGGGGTCACGCTCGGAGTCGGTGCCGGCGTACTCGTCGTCGGGGTCGGAGTAGGGGTAGGCGTTGGCGTAGCCTTCAGCTCTCCATCAACGTCTCCCCACCCAACTGTTTCAATCGCAATCGTCTTTTCGGTAACCTGCCCGTTCACGACTGCAGTGTTCTTGAAGGTACTTCCGATTGTTGCGTTAGCGGGAACATTCAGTTCTGTGTAGTACTTGAGCAGGTAGTACGCATCGTTCTTTGAGTTCGGGAATGAGGCTACGAATCCTTCAGAAGTTTCAGTCAGAGTGAATGTACCGCCATTAACCGAGCCATTGACTTTAATGCTTTCGGCATAGTTCTGATGCTCGGGATCAGCTTTAAAGTCATCAAGAGAATTCCACTTATACAGACGCGTCCGCTGCCAGGCATTTGCTCCGGGCTCATTGAATAGTTTGTAGCCGCCATGGGCAGTATCAAAGGTGTCAGTGACGCTGATGGTGTCCGATTGGATCTGACGCTCAGGAATAGAGACTTCCCACGTAAAACGCTCTGTGTGACCTTCATGCAATTGCCATCCATTTTTGTACGCGGTCTCAGGAGCGTAGCCATTCGTATTCTTGACGATATTTCCGTTTGGAACGGTCGCATCAATCTCAACACTGTGGTTAATCGTGAAGCTGAAAGTATCAGTAGTCGTTTGACGAACCATATCTGCCACAACGTGAATATCACCCCTGGCATTGTCGTGCGTCGTCACATAGTCAGTGAAGGCACAGCTTAAGACTTGACCCTCACCTGCTGGAATCGAACATGTGAGCGCCACTCCCCCAGTGTCCCGATCTGTCACATTGAAAGATGCGGCTCGAGTGCGAAGCTCACTGGGCAGCTGAATGCTCAAAGTGTCATTTTCAGCGACAGTCTTACCAGTCGTATCGAAGGCGAAAGTCAGATTGTAGTTGTCATAGACATAGTTCGGACCAGCGGGCGTGGACCTATTTCGAATCATCGCGTTCGTGATGGCATTAATCTCTGCAGCTTGAGCGGGCGCAGCAAGAGAAGCAATCCCTGTCAGTGCACTTACCCCCACAAGCGAGCACGCAACTACAGTCGCAAGCGGAACACGGCGCGTCCTCACGCTCGTAACGTCAAGATCCATGATGTCAACAGCTTTCTTCAGGAGGTGTCATTGAGCGACAGCTACCTGAATGCTATCACTGCAACAATCAGCCGCAACCCAGCTTTTCTTGAGCGAAACATCATTATTGCCCCGATATAGCCGAACTTATTCGACCCACTCACAGGTTTTTGACTCGATAGTCCCAAAACTGCTTCCAGTTAAAATTCAGCTTGAAATCTCTAGCAGAAAATCCCACTATGCGAAACCCCACGGGTTCAGGAGAGGTCTTCAGCAGCACTGACCCCGCGAATGCGAGCAGCGGGAGTAAAGCTCATCGCAATCCCAGCCACAACCGACAGCGCGATAAAGACATACATTGCAGCTTCGACACCCACAACAGACGCAAGAAGGCCTGCAGCGACCGATCCCAGGGGCATCACTCCCCACACCGCGAAACGGAAGGTTGCATTCATACGCCCAAGCATCCACTTAGGGCAAATTTCCTGCCGCAAACTCATCTGCGTCACGTTGTAGATGGTAATGAAGTACGAGTAAACCACTCCCGCACCGGCAATCACCCAGCCAGCAATCGCGGGCACATGAAGCGCCGCCGGCTGCAAAACAAGGATTGAAACTCCAACGACGTAAGTGGCAACAATACAACGCCCAATCCCTAGACGCTCAAGCCACAGGGAACGAGTCATTGCTCCAAGAATTCCACCAAGCGCACCTGCGCTCAGAAGCACCCCCAATTGCGTCGCATTCATCCCCAGTGTTCGAAGCACCAAAATCGGCAAGAGAACACGTACCCCTGAACCTGTAAACGCAGCAAAGGAGATGCAAGAGAATAAGGGAAAAAGCAGATGCTCATGTCGGACGAAACTCAGTCCCTCGCGGATTTGCGCAAACAGAGAAGCACTGGAGCGCACTGGTTGGGGTTCGGGCGTTCGAATCCGCCAAATCGCCACCGTTGAAAACACGTAGGTTGCGGCGGTAAATATGTAAGCCAAAGGAGGCGTAAAGACACCCAAAAGCCAACCACCCA